>NZ_JAXOJP010000007.1:182500-223472 GCF_036663795.1 Parasphingomonas halimpatiens | reverse complement strand
GATCATGTCGTCTCAAAATGTTGCGATGCCTGGAATTTCTTCGCCAACGACCTCGCCCGCGTTGCTTCTGTCACAACGCGAAGCTGGGCACAGGTCAATCTTTAAGGCCGTTGGTATAAGTCGGCGGTGCGCCGGGTGAAGGGCGGTTCCGGCCGCTTCTAGCGTCGATAGTCGGGACGTGAACATCTGAAAGCATTCAACTGCCGGCCGGCGGCCTTTCCTCGACGGATCCCGGCGGTATCGGCCGCCTCGCAGACCGCACGGTGGAGTTGCCGGGTCGAGACCGGATCGGTGTAGCTACGCCCGGGGAACAGCCAGCCGTGCGGTAGCAGGACGCTGCGCCGCTTGCCTTCGCGCCACCACAGCCGGAGCAACTCGAGCAGCTGCGGCGAGAGCATGGCGTTACGATCCTTGCGTCCCTTGCCCTCCTCGATCCGGAGCAGCATCCGCTTGCTGTCGATATCGTCGACCTTGAGGTGCGCGACCTCCGACACACGCAGGCCCGCGCCATAGGCCACGCCCAGCGCCGCCCGGGACTTGATGCCCGGCGCCGCCTCGAGCAGTTGCGCCACCTCCTTGACGCTCAGCACGTCGGGCAGCTTCCTGGGCCGACGCGCCAACACCAGGCGGCGCGACAGATCGGATCGATCAAGCGTCACGTCGAACAGGAAGCGCAGCGCCGACACCGTGCTCGCGCTGGTGAAGCTGGAAGCGCCGCACGTCCTCGGCGGTGGCGGTGTCGGGCGAGCGCCCGAGGAAAGCCGCGAAGGCGCGGACGTCGCGGACATAGTCGTGCTGGGTCCGCGCGCCCATCGCACGTATCGCCATGTCGTCGAGCATGCGCTGACGTAGCGGGGTGACGGATCGGTCGATCGATTGAGTAGCCATGGGAAGTTCCTCTCGTTGAAGGAACTCCATCGTCCGCCACCGTCACCGCAGGGCCAAAATTCAGCGCAGACGCGCTACCTCACCAACAACACCACTGCCGCGCAGCGGCTTTGTCCATTGGGTCTTCGATGCAGTTGAGCGGACTTTCCCCGTTGCCTCAAGGCACCACGCCGTTGTTGCTTCGGTCACGGTCCGGCAAAAGATGGTCGGGGTCCAGCATGACTGATGATATGCGGCCGGCGGGCGCCGCGATGACGGGCTTGATCCGCATCCATGTTTCGACGGGCAGCTTGATCCGCGTGGTATGGCCGTCGGCATATTTCACCTCCAGCACCGCCGGCATGACCAGCTTGTCACGGCTCTCAAGCGTGATGCTGGCACCCTTGGCCGGGTCGCCATCGGTATAGGCAATGTTCGTCACCGCCAGATCGAGCTGCCAGTTGTTGAAGAACCAGCCGCGCCAGAACCAGCTGAGGTCTTCGCCCGATTCGCTCGACATCTCGCGGAAGAAGTCGGAGGGGCTGGGATGTTTGAACGCCCAGTCGGCGGTATATTTGCGGAAGGCAGGATCAAACCGGTCCGGGCCAAGGACGACGTCGCGCAACAGGCGCAACCCCAACGCGGTCTTGAAATAACTGACCGAATGGCGGTATTTTTCGCCCATAACATCCGGATAGCTCATGATCGGCGGCGCATCCCTGTCGGCCAGCAGCGGCAGGATCTCGTCCACCGGATTGCCGCCGCCCGGAGCATATTCGCTGTCGCGCTTGGGGCCGAACACACCGTTTTTGAACTCGTCGCTTTCGAAGGTGTCGATGAAGGTGTTGAAGCCCTCGTCCATCCAGGCGTCGCGGCGTTCGTTCGAGCCCACGACCATAGGGTACCAGGTGTGGCCGATCTCGTGCGCTGTGATCCAGAACAGCTCCTTGCCCTTATCCGGAATGCCGTCGAACGCCATTCCCGGATATTCCATGCCCGTCGAACCGCCGGCGATGCTCCACGCGGTCGGGTAGGGATAAGTGAACCAATGCTGCGAGAAGCGCTCGACTGAATCCTTCAAATACTCCGTCGACCGCCCCCAGCCGGCGTCACCGGCACTCTCGATCGGATAGACGCTTTCCGCCAGCGCGGTCTTGCCGCCGGGCAGGTTCATCCGCGCCGCGTCCCACACGAACGCACGCGAGGCGGAGAAGGCCACGTCGCGGGTATTGGCGAAGTGATAGCGCCAGGTCTTTTCGCCTTTCGCCGCGGGACGGGTGCTGTCGCGCGTCACTTCGTCAGGCGTGCGGATCATCACTGTGGCGTCGCTCCCAGCCGCCTTGGCGAGGCGCGCGCGCTGGAGCGGTGTCAGGACTTCCACCGCATTGGTCAGCACGCCGCCGCCGGCGACGATCATGTCGGCGGGCACGGTGACCGCGTAATCCACATCACCATATTCACAGTAGAATTCGGACCCGAGATAGGGGAGCGTGTCCCAGCCGCGCAGATCGTCATAGACGGCCATTCGCGGGAACCACTGGGCGATATCGAAGATCGCCCCGTTCGGCGTGTCGAGCCACGAGTTGCGCCCGCCCCACACGCCAGGAATGGTATAATGGAAGGCGATGCGGAACTTCAGCTTCGTCCCGCCGCCCTTGAGCGGCTGGTCGAGCCGCAGGTTCATGCGCGTATCGGAGACGATGAACGGGATTTTCACCCAGGCCTTGCCGCGCAGCACTTCCACCGACGCGATGGCATAGCCGTCGCTATGCTGGCCCCCGCTGCCGCCCTTCCGCCGTCCGCCCACCGTCGCCGCGCGTGAATCCGGACGGTAGATATTCTGGTCGAGCTGCATCCACAGGCTCGGCAGGGCGTCGGGACTGTTGTTGGTGTAATCGACCGTTTCGGTGGCCGTCAGCGTCATGGTTGTGGCGTCGATCCGCGCGATGATCGCGTAGTCGACCCGGTTCTGCCAGTAACCTGGTCCGGGCGCGCCGTTGGACGAGCGATAGACGTTCACGCCGTCCGGCAGCGGTTGCGCGGCAAAGGCGGCCTTCGGGTCGAAGTCGGCGGCCCGCACCGGAACCGCGCACAGTGCGGCGGCAGCGCAGGTGGAACGCAGAATCGCCTGCGAAAAATGATGTCTCATCGATTCTCCAGACTGATCGTGCGCGCATCATGACCATTCAGCGGCGCATTGATAGCGGACAATGTCCGCAAATCCGGATGTCGATCAAGTCCTCAGCACAAGGCCGGCTTTGCGCCTTCGGCGCTGAAAGCTGCCGGTCCGTATTCCACAAGGCAGTGCCGTTCAGCGATCAATCGACGCCGACAATATGGGTCGTTTAGACCGAGTTTCCTCGTCAGCATCGAACATGAATGAGGGGCAGAAGTTGGGGAGACGAGCAGGCGCCGGGAATGGCGGGGATTGGGTCTTTGCGTCTTCCGCGGCTTGCTGAATTTTGCGCGCTTTCCGGTTCTGGCGGTCCAGATTCCGCAACTCAGTTAACAGTCGAGCGCTCGCCTGTTGGACAGCAGCTTTGCCCGACCCAGCGCCGATAGCGGCCAGTCGGCCCAGCGGCCATTGTCAGCTCCTCGAACGCGCCCACGCCGATTTCAATCACCGCCGTCTGCGCACCGACCAAACCAACCCGGACACACTCGTGATCAGCGCCGCGATCGCGAGCACCAGCGGGGCATCGAGAACAATCATCATAGAACTCCGTCAAACTGAGCCGCAGTCTTGCCGGAGATTCGAATCTCGTTGAATCAGGATGGGAAGCGGACAGGCACGCCGGTGGTCGCAGGCAACGCTAGGTGTCCGCCGGAATTTTGGGAACGCGCAATGGCATGCCGACATACACCTTGTCCGGCTCGTCGAGCCGATCACGGTTCATGGCGAATATCTCGTCAGTCCGGGCAAACGAGCCATAGAGTCGCCTCGAGATCCTACTCAGGCTCTCCCCGGCCTTCACCTGAATGACATCGAAGGTTCCAAGTACCGGGACGGGCGGCAGCGGCGGAACGGCATCCAAAGCATCCTTGACCTTGAGCAACGGCGCTGGTCGATACTCTACTTTTTCCGGCAACGCATTGGCATCCAATTGCCACCGCCGCGCCGCCGAGCTCGAAACGTCGTTCAGATCCGTCGGGCCGACCCGATCCACTCGACGCCACAGAGTATCCATGACGCGTGCCTTGGCCCGCTTGAACCAGGACAGCCGATCAAGGACAAACGGAGACAGCGCGGACGTCGCGTCCGGTAACAGCTCATAGATCCGCGAGCCGGGAGATGAGTCCAGCCCCAGCCCCGCCCGCTGTGCACCGTCCCAAACCCACGACAAGGCCTGGTCAGACAGACCGCGCAGGTCACCCCCGCCACCCACGCCGCAATGCACCCCGGGGAACCATTTCTGCTGATACGGCGCGTCGGACGCCTGCGAAGTAGATCCGGCTGCCGCATTAAGTACGTCGAGGCCTCCCCACAGCGTCGGCACGAAGTCGGCGCGATGTTCATCTATCGCTACCGCATGGCGACCTGACTGAACCATCGAGGTGAGACCGGTATCGTGGAAATGAAACTGGCGATCGAGGAATGTCAGCAGCCGGTAGCGTGCCGGAACGCCAAGCGCGCCCACCGTATCCCACACACCCACATAGCGCACTTTCAGCAAAGGCGCCGCGCCGGGCTTGTAGCCAGCCAAATTGGCGGCGCGCCATGCATCCTCACCTTCCTCGGTGGTCACATTGGGTGAGACACCTGCCCTGAAATGACGACTCTCAGGCGAATCTGGGTGGCTGCTCGCTGTGCGGTCACGGTAGAATTTGACCGCCTCGTTTATCCGGCCGGCATGGGACCGAGCAACGATGCCACAGTTGCGCAACAAGCCGACGAACGAACGCGCGGTGAACGCGCCGCGGGAGAACCCGAATACAAAGATTTCGTCGCCTGGCGTGTAATTGAAGGTGAGGAAGCGATACGCATTGCCGAGATTCTCGACGAGGCCCGCGCCGAACACGCCGCCGGTCAGTCGCTCCAGCCGCCGTGTACCGACCCCCTCGTTATAAAAGATGGCCTGACTTTTGCCATCGTGGGCAATTGGCAGAACGCTCTCCGCAGTCAGGACGACGTTGGTCGGTGTGAGGGCATCCAATCTGTTCCAAGTTCCGTCGAAGCAGAAGACGAGGCGCTTTGGGACGATGGGCCCCTTTTCATTGGCCTCTAACGTAACTGGCTGAACGTCCTCTGCCACAGGCTCCCTTCCTGATAAAATCTGAGTGCCTTGACCGAGCGCGGTAAGAACGAAACAATCGGCCCCGTCTTGCTTGGAAACCAAACCGGCATTCTATCGAGACACTGTAGACACCGCGGTTGTCGGCCTTTGACCTTCGATCCCATCAAAATATATCATTGGAACACCGCTAAACCACGATCGGGATCGTGTATAGTGTGGAGATCTGTGCAACGGCATATCGAAGAGTGCGCCGGATGCCTAAATCTCGTGAAAAAAGTAGCCAATCGGAATATCGATCCGATTCGGATACGTCTCCTGTTGTGAAGAATTATTCTTGGCCCATAATCGCTCGAACAGGACTCTTGTAAATAGTCCATCAGGAAGGGGCGCCATGTCAAACAAGTGGAGACTAGCTGCAGTGCCAGCATTTGCTGGGCTTGCCTTGTGTTGCAGCTGGGCGATCGCTGGCCGAACCCCAAGCTCGCATCGTGCGTCGCCGGTGGCGCAAGCAGCGCCATTCGCGCGCTTCGCCGATTTTGGCCACCTGCCGCCACCAGGTGAGTTTCATCCCTCGCGGACATTTCGCCTGAGCCAGGACTATCCCTCCGCGCTGCCTGCGATGGAGCCGGCCGTCTCGAATATCCTCTCCATCGACTATGCCAAGGACTGGCGCGGCTATTCGAACGCGGTGTTCGATTATATCATGGAAGGCAATATCGAGAACCGGCCTGTCTCGGAGGCGTTCTTCCTCGAAGATAACAAGATCCGTCGCTGGTACCATGTGCCGTGGCAGCATTGGGGTGATAACGGTCGCGAAGGTCTTCATGGCCTGACCGCCGAGGGCCCTTCAGCCCCCTTCACGCTTGGTCCTGCACAGAAGGACACCTGGGCAACCTACGCCGTGGGTTTCTATAATGATCGTGGCGGCTACGGGATCGGCAGGGTCTGGCCTGACGCCAACGGCCCGCGGGCCGACGGGCTGCGCGGCGGTTTCCCGGTCGGTACGGTCGTCGCCAAACTTCTGTTCACGACGGCGCCGCCGGCACAGGCAACCTTCCTGTCCAACCCGCTCGACTGGCTGGCCTATGCCAAATATTCGTTCGGGGCACCGGCGCCGGCGCCGCGCCATGTGACGACGGTCCATCTCGTTCAAATGGACATCATGGTCCGTGACGACCGGGCCAAGGCGACCGGCGGCTGGGTCTTCGGAACGTTCGTTTACAACGGAGCGCTCGCCAACAAGAACCTGTGGCGCAACCTTATTCCCATGGGCCTGCAATGGGGCAATGACCCCGACGTCCGCACACATCTCGAAGGCAATGCCGCGCCCACCCGAACGATCATCAACCCGGATCTCAAGGAAAGCGTGATCAACCCCAACACGCGCGAATTGCCGCCGATGCATCTCGGCTTCGGCCTGCGCCTGAGCGGACCGGTCGACAATGCACTGTCGTCCTGCAAATCGTGCCACTCGACCGCGCAATATCCCGCCGCCTCGAACATTCTGCCGGCCTTCACCAGGATCGACGGCCGGCCGCTTACCTGCGAGGATCCGCAATGGTGGCGGTGGTTCCGCAATCTCGGGCCGACGGATTCGTTCGACAAGGGCACGGCGCCGCTCGACAATTCGCTGCAACTGGCGGGCAGCATCCAGAACTATCTCGAGGCCAAGTCGATCGACACCGGCGGCTATTATGCCGGGCAATATTGGAAGGGCGAGCGCGTGACCTCGGTCTACGGCCTGCGCGGCGCCGTCCCGGCCGGGTCGCCCCCGTGCATGGGCCACTAACAGGAGAAGAAGCGATGTCCGAGACTTCAGACGAGAACAAGGCGCTGACCGTCCGCTTCTTCGAGGAGGCCTTCAACCAGGGCAATCTCGGGGTGGTCGATGAACTGCTCAGTCCCGATTATGCCTATAACGGCCATCCCAGCCCGCCGGCCGGGACCAAGGCCTGGGTGACCGGCCTGCTGACCCAGTTTCCGGGGCTGCGCTTCATCATCGAGGCGATCCTTGCCGAGGACGACAAGGTCGCGCTGCGCTGGCGCATGCTGATTCCCGCCGCGACGGGGCGGCCCGCCGGGCATATCATCGGAACCAACATTCTGGTGTTCGTCGCGGGACAGGCGATCAGCAACGACCAGTCGGGCGGCGGCATGGCCGACTTCACGCCCGACTGAGGGGCGCGGACGGATCGCTTCGAGCGGCCGTTACCAAGGTGAATGAAGGTTGGGGGGAATGACGATGTCGGGAACGGGCTTCAGGTCGATTTGGCTCGCGTTGCTGCTGCTTGGCGGCTTGCTCGCAAGCACGCCGGCATTCGCGGATCAGGTCGAGGTCAAGCGGCACGTCACCTTGCGCGCCGCTCCTTCGCGCAAGGCCGCGGCGATCCGTTACCCCGACATCGGCGAAAAGTTCGCGCTCCTCGACGATGGCGCCAAGCAGAGCGGCTATTATCACGTCGCGCTCGCTGGCGGCCAGACGGCCTGGATCTATTCCACCTATGTCGAGCGCGAACCAGACCAGCCGCTGGTCGGCGTCGTCACCCCTGCTACTGGCAAGATGGCGGTCCATTATATCGATGTCGACCAGGGCGCATCGGCGCTGCTCGAATTCTCCTGCGGTGCCGTGCTGATTGATTCCGGTGGCCGCGGCGACCAGGCCTCCGCACACCTGATGGCATATCTCGAAGCATTTTTCGCACGTCGCCCCGATCTGCACCGAACGCTGGCGACGATCTTCGTTACCCATACCCATATCGATCACAACTCGAACCTGAAGCTCGTCGCCCAATCGTTCCACATCGGCGGTTATGTTCATAACGGTGTGCTTACCGGGTCCGGCAGCGCGAACGCCAAATGGATGGCTGGATATGCCGCTGCCGCGACCCCAGCGATCTCCGCTCTCGGCGTGACCGAGGACATGGTGCTCGCCGCAGGTGCAGGCGGGCTGACGAATGCCGTCATCGATCCAGTAAATTGCTCGGATGGGGATCCGCAATTCCATGTCCTGTCGGGCAGCTACGCCGTTAATCCCGGTTGGCCCGATGGCGAGTTTGACAACGGCAACAACAAGGGCATCGTCATTCGGCTCGACTATGGCAAATCGTCCTTCCTGTTCACCGGGGACATGGAAGACACCGCTCTAGAAACCATGGTGCAGCATTACGCCGGCACCGCGACGCTCGACGTAGATGTCTACACCGTCGGCCATCACGGTTCGTACAATGGCACCAGCAAGGAGTTGGTCGACGCGATGACGCCGAAGATCGCCGTGATGGAGATGGGTCACAGCAATATACAGGCGCAATGGACGGCTTGGGCCTATGGCCATCCACGCAAGCAGGCCGTCGATCTGCTGGTCGCGGGTGTGTCCGGTGAACGGACGACGCCCGCGACGGTGCTCGTCGCTGACGCGGTGAAGTCGTTCAAACCCGTGGTCATGACCCGGGCTATCTATGGCACGGGGTGGGATGGAGACATCACCGTCGATGCGGACTCGTCGGGACAACTCGCGGTGGAGCCGGGCAAATAGCGGACTTATTATAGCGCCGGTGGCATCTCAACGGCGAGCGGAACCAGCCGTTCGCCTCAAATGAACAAGCGTCCGCAGTTGCGATGGGGAGAAAACGGACCCAGCGTCCACAACTGGGTCATTTCGACCGACCCATCGATCGCGCGGGCTTACTCGAGAGCCAGCTGCGGCAGGTACGCCTCACCGCGATCCGAGCATTCTTCCGTTACGCCGCACTCGAGGAGCCCGCCTATGCCGGGCAGATCCAGCGCGTGCTCGCGATCCCCGGCAAGCTCCACGACAAGCGCGAGGTGCATTTCCTCACCCGAAGCGAGATCAACGCGATCCTGGCCGCGCGCGACCGGAGCAGCTGGATCGGTCGCCGCGATCACATGCTGCTCCACCTCGCCGTGCAGACAGGCCTGCGGCTGTCGGAGATCGTCCAGCTCGAACAGGGCGCCGTCGTTCTGGGCGCCGGCGCGCACGTTCAATCTGGGCGCCGGCGCGCACGTTCAATGTCTCGGCAAGGGCCGCAAGGAGCGCTGCACCCCGCTCACCGGCCAGACGCTCCATGCACTGCGGGCCTGGCTCAAGGAGGCGGGACAACGCGGCTCGACGAAGCTGTTCCCCAACATCCATGGCGGCGCTCTGAGCCCAGACGCCGTGCAGGGATTGTTCGCCCGGCATGTAGCGACCGCGGCGCAGCTATGTCCGTCGCTCCGGCGCAAGCGGGTCACGCCGCACGTCCTGCGGCATAGCGCGGCAATGGAACTGCTCCAGGCGGAGGTCGATATTTCGGTGATCGCGCTGAGGCTCGGGCACGAGTCCATCAAGACGACCCAGGTCTATCTGCACGCCCACCTCGCGCTGAAGGAGGCGGCACTGGCCAAGGTCAAGCCGTTCACCGGGCAGAAGGTCGGGCGGCACAAGCCCGGTGACCGGCTGCTCGCCTTCCTGGATGGCTTATGACGCGATCCCGGCCTTCTCGCGCAGCACATCGAGCCAGTCGCGCGACACTGCCTCGACCCGGTCGCGAAGGTCGCGCACCGCGTTCGTGATGGCCACGAGATCGTCGGCGCCGATCTCGTAATTGGTCGAGTAACGAGCCTCGACGTACGCACGTTTCGCAAGCTCGAAGCGGCGCCGGTCAAGCTTGGTCTCTCGCGGCCAGCTGTCAACGAGGCGTGGCTCCTTGTCCTCGGCCAGCGACCGCAGGAACTTCAGATTGTGGGAGCGAGGCACGTAGTGGCAACGCACAAGCAGGAAGCAGGTGTACGCCGTCTCCGCAGCCTGATGCAGGTTGAAGGCCGCGTGTCGCCGATATCTGGTTGGATCGTCCGTTCGTGCCTGCTGCGCCGACGCAGTTTCAAGCCACACGTCGATGTCGCCGAGTTTCTCGTCGAAGTATTTTGAAGCCATCTCGTAGGCGTCCACCGCCGTCAGCGGTTTGGGCGTCGCCAGCGCAACGCCGGGCAGCTCGTAAAGAGCGCGCCCGTCGCGTGCGATATCGACCCAAAAATATGCGCCGCGCGTGAGGCCGTCGTTCACCTCGTCGAGCGTGTGGACGATGATGTTGACCGGACGGCCGATCGCAGGGTCGCGCTGGATCTTGTCCTCCGCCACGTACCAGTACTCGGCGATATCGGTGAGATTCTTGTGACTCACGATGACCAGGATATCAAAATCGGATTGATATCCGGTCGCAGCCTCATCGACCCAGTCGCTGCGGCTGTAACTGCCAAACAGGATGATTTTCTGGATCGTGCCGTTCTTTTTCCACGGCTGCGTCGCGCCGGCGATCGCGACGGCAAATTCGTCCATCAACGTCTGCCGCACGCGCGCCAGCTCGTTCTGTTGGATCGACGGCAGATGATCGACGTCTTTGCGCATCACCGGATTCTCGCGGTCTCCGAGGCAACTGGCAAGCCTCCGATGCACGCCGCGACGCAATTGCGTCCCCGCGTCACCGGCAAAGCCGCTGGAAACTATGCCGCGCCGATCCCCGCCAAGGCGTTGGGGAAGCACGAAAAGCCAATCACGCTCGGCATAGTCCGCCGCGCGGCATAAAGCCCCAAATCCCACCGCCTCAATTTCCTCCGCTCGCAATGCGAGCAGGTCGCCCCCGCCCTGATCGAAGCCTGGCCACGCGACGACCGGTTCAGCCGCCGCTGCTTCGAACTGCTCCGCCAGGCGTATGTCAACGCGCGCTACTCGCCCCATTACGTCATCACCGACGAGGAACTCGCGTGGCTCGCCGAGCATGTCGCCAAGCTCCAATCGCTGGTCGAAGCCGTCTGCCGCGAACGTCTGAACAACTGACCCCTTCCCTCCCGCCAGTCCGATCGCAACCTCCGGCCGAGACTCGCTCGCGAGAATCGGTGCCGCGCAAGCGGCATAGAGCGGCGGTCGCGCCAAAGGCGCGAGGCACCAAATCCAACATAGTCACCTGCGACGACCATCTTCCTAGCAGGCATCCTCGCCCGCATCGATGGCCCGGTCTTCTGGTGCCTGCGCTGGCGCGACCTGTTCGCCCTGCCCTCGACTCTCAGGCGCTTGGGGCACTGTCACAGAAAAGGCCTCGCCAACGGGCAAGATGGCGAGGCCGGATCCCGGTAACTGCGGTCGATCGCCCGTCAGGCCGGATGCGTGCCAGGCGTCCCGCACTTGGCGAAATGGCCCTGCGCATTGCGGCAGCGCGCTGCCGGCGCGGGCTTCGCCGGCGGGCACTTGATGAACTTGCCGTTTGGTCCGTGGCATCGGGCCGCAGCGGCATAGGAAGGCGCCGCAACCAGCATCGTAGCACCGACCGCAATCAAAAGCTTACCGTACATATGTTGTCCCTCCGGCGTTGCTGAAACGGACAGCGACGCAAGGCCCATCAAGCTTGACCGCCCGTTCCGACCGGCATGGTAGCGCCGTTCGGCGGACTGGCAAGGAATAGGAAATCTGCATCGAATCGCGGAGACCCAGGCACGAGCCCAACACCGGTCAGGCTCCAACCCCGTCACCTGTGACGTCACGCCGACGCCCCTTCGCAAAGGCGCGGTCGCTGCCCATGAACATCGCCAGCATCGGCGCCACCAGTCGCTCGGGAGGCTGGTGCGGCTGCCCATTTTCTTCACCGTGCATCGCCGCATAAGCGAGCAGATCACGGTGCAGCGCTGCCGGCAGCTCGACGGTCATTCGCACCGGCTTGTCCTCGACGATCGCGCCGAGCCGCAACTTGCCCATCGTCATACTCCCGCCTGTGCCGGCGCAAGCACCAGGTCATGCGTCACGATGACCCGCACCGGATAACCGGGACGAATGGTCAGGGTCGGCTGCACGCTGAGTTGCCGCCGCACGATCTGCTGCCCGGCCTGGTTGATGGTGTCCGACGTTCCCTGGCGCACCGCGCGCAGCAGCGCGTCATCACCGCTCGCGCCGAGCTCGGCGCCGACCCCGAGCAGGGTCGAGAGCAACGCTGCCTTGCCGATCCCGCCCCAGTGATAGTTCACGCCGTCCTGCAGTCCGGCAAAGCCGCGCGTATCGGCCCCGGGCTCACGTTCCAGCACAAGTGACCTGCCATCAGGCAAGATCAGCCGGTTCCACGCGAGCAGCACCCGGTTCTGCCCGAACGAGATCTGGGAATCATATTCGCCGATCAGTTTCGACCCTTGCGGGATGAGCAGCAGATGCCCGGTCGCGCTGTCATAGACATTGGCGGCGACCTGGGCGGTGACCTGCCCCGGCAGATCCGACCGCACGCCCGTGATCATTGCCGCCTGGATGATGCTGCCCGCGAGCAGCGTGTAGGGCGATGGCGGCGACACCAGCCTTTCGGCGCTGACCGTATTACGCTGTGGATCGGCCGCGAGGAACGCGCGCTTTCGTGCCTGATCGTCATCGCCGGTGCCAGCCGCCGCCGATGCAGCAGGCGCAGTCGTTGACGCGGCCATCGCCCTCCCGGCTCCGGTCTGTCCCGGCTCAACAGCGCTCGCCTGACTAGCCGAGCCGGCGGTCGACGCCAGAAACAGCTTGCTGGTGCGCGCGCTGTCCCGCTCCTGTCCCGCGCGCTGACGCGCCGCATCAGCTGCATTGACGCCGCCCGGCGCACGCGATGGGGGCGTGGCGCCAATCGACGGGACAGCCACGTCGACTCCGCGCCCCTGCGCGGCCACAATCGGCCGGCCGAGATCGCCGGGAAGTGGCGGCCCGAGCTTCGGCACCTGGCTATAGTCCTTGGGCGCCCCGGCGAGGGTATCCGGCGTCGCATGGTTCTCGGCGCTGTAAAGTTCCTCGGGCGCCTGCTTGTGCGCCGGCTGCAGGGCATAAAGCAGCGCGCCCCCGATGGCGGTCCCGCCGACCAGACCGAGGATCGCCAGCGCCTTGCGCGAGAGGCGCATCACCTGCGGGGGATCGCCGCGCAGGCGAAGATCGGGAACCGCGCCGTCAGCTTCGGCTTCCTCGCTCATGACCGTGGTTTCCCACGCCGCGTGTCGGTGCGGCTGATCCGCACGACCGCCTGCTTCTTCTTGTCGCCGAGCCGCAGTTCGGCAGCACCGAATAGCCGGTCGACGATCATGAAATTGTCGCGCACGCGGTAATTCACCAGCTCGCCGGCGCCGCCAGCCCCGATCACGAATAAAGGCGGCATCTCGCCCTGGGCGACGCCGGCCGGGAATTCGATAAACACCTGGTGGCGGTCGTCGAACACCCGCACAGGCCGCCACGGCGCACGATCACCCTCGATCGCATAGCCGAAGTCGAGCGACGACACGTCGACGCCCGCCGCAACCGACGCTGCCTTCGCCGCGGCGGCACTCTCGCCGCGCAGCGCAATCAACCGATCCTGTGGATAGCTCCACGACACCGACGCCATGTAGGTCGCAGGCGTCGCGCGCAGCTCAAGATGATAGGTCCGTCGATCGGTGTTGATCACCATGTTCGTGACAAGATCGCCGCGCGTGGGTTTGACCAGTATATGGACGCGCGTTGTCGGACCTGTGCCACTGGTCGTGTCGCCAATGATCCAGCGCACCGTGTCTCCGGCTGCAACCGGTCCGTTGCCGACCAGCTGCTCGCCCTCCTGCAGCGCGATGTCGGTCACTTGCCCCGGCGACGCGTAGAGCTGGTATAGCGCGCCGTCGGACCAGGGATAAAGCTGGATAGCGTTCATGAATCCATCGCGCGCCGGTTGCACGCGCGCGGCGGCATTGGCCGCGCCGACGCGAACCTTGGGGTCGCCCCGCTCGTGGCGAACCGGCGATACGACCAATGGCTTGAGCTGGCCGGGGAGTGGCAGCGGCGTGGGCACCGCCACCACTTCGACCGGCGCGGGCGGCTCCGCCTGCCGCACCGCTGCCATTCCCTCTTCCCTGCCGATTCCCGGCGCCCGGGTGTCGGCATGCGCACAGGCAGCGAGTGCGGTGGAGCATGAAAGAACCATTATGAATGTAATTCTGCGGGCGCTCATGATCCCAACTCCTTCGACCAATTGATCGCGTTGACAAAAAGCCCGAGCGGATTTTTCCGAAGGGCGTCTGGGGTCGTCGGTTGCTGCACGATGATGGTCAGGATCGCCGACCAATGCTCGGTCGCGGCGAGGCTGCCATCCTGGTAGCGGCGCTCGACCCAGGCGATCCGAAAGCTCTCGTTCGATGCCCGGATCACGCTCGACACATCAACGGCGACCTGGACCTTGCCGATCTCGGCAAAGGGATCATTCGCGCGGGCATAGTCGCTCAGCGCTACCGCCCCTTTCTGGGTCGTGAAATCATAGGCGCGCAGCCAGTTCTGCTTCACCACCACCGGGTCGGTCGCGATGCCGCGCACATCCTCGATGAAGCGCGCGAGATGGAACGCGATCTGGGGATCGGTCGGCCGGTAGTCCGCGCTCGCCGGCGCCACTGCCTGGGCCGCGCCGAGCTTGTCGACCTGCACCACCCAGGGGACGATCGAGCCGCGCGCTCCCTGCCAGATCAGGCCGCCGGCCAGACCGCCCGACAGAGCGAGCGCGCCGAAAAAGGCATAGCGCCAGCTGCGCGCCTGCACCCGCGCCGAGCCGATCCGGTCATCCCAGGCCTGGGCCGCGCGCTGATAGGGTGTCGCCGGTTCGGGCGTCTGGCCGTAGCGAACCGAGGGTCGTTGAAACATGTGATCAGTCCTTTTCGCTGACGTCGACCGACGAGCCGCTGCCGCCGCCATCGCCCGAGCGCAGCGTGTGGGCAGCGACGGTCGCCGCATGGGTCATGGTCTGGCGGCGCTTCATCGCGGCGGCCCACGCAGGCTGGCCAGCGGGTGCCGGGGCGGCGCCTTCGGGCGTCAGGGCTTCGCCTGTTCCTTCGGGCTTCCCGCTACCCTTCAAGGCTTCGCCCGCGCGGCGCAGGGGCGACATTGCCGCGCTACCGGCGGCCCGGCCGACATTGGCCACGCCGCCTGCAACGCTTGCCGCGCCGGACTTGCCTTCGGCGCCGACGCGATAAGCGCTGGCCGCGCCGCCAATGGCGCGCGATCCGGCCGAAGCGGCACCGGCAACCGCGCTGCTCGCCGCACCGCCGACCATTGCAGCCGCCGCCGCCCCGCCGGCGACGACGCCGCCGGCAGCGAGCGCCGTGCCGGCGGCGGCGCCGGCGCCAAGCTGCGGACCGCCGGAGACGATCCCGTTGGCGATACCGGGTCCGAAGGTGCCGAGCCCAAGCAGGGTCAAAGCGGCGAGCACGATGGTCATCGCGTCCTCGATGGTCGGCTGGGCCGTGCCGATCGCGGACGTGAACTGATCGAACAGGGTCGAGCCGATGCCGATGATCACGGCGAGCACCAGGACCTTGATGCCGGACGACACGACGTTCCCGAGCACGCGCTCGGCCATGAACGCGGTCTTGCCGAACAGGCCGAAGGGGATCAGCACGAACCCGCACAAGGTGGCGAGCTTGAACTCGATCAGGGTGATGAACAGCTGGATCGCCAGCGTGAAGAACGCCAGCAACACGACCACCCAGGCGAACAGCAGGATGACGATCTGCAGGAAATTCTCGAAGAATCTGACATAACCCATCAGCCCCGAGATCGAGTCCAGGATCGGCTTGCCGGCATCGAGCCCGACCTGTGCGACGCGGCCCGGTTGCAGCAGCTGCGCGGCTGAAAAGCCGGTCCCGCTCGCCTTCAGGCCGAGCCCGGCGAAGCTTTCGAACACGATCCTGGCGAGCGCGTTCCAGTTGCCGATGAGGTAGGCGAACACGCCGACGAACAGCGTTTTCTTGATGAGCCGGGCGATGATGTCGTCGCCCTCGCCCATGGACCAGAACAGGGCGGCGAGCGTCACGTCGATGACGATCAGGGTGGTCGCGATGAACGCCACCTCGCCGTGCAGCAGGCCGAACCCGGTATCGATGTAGCGGGTGAAGACCTCGAGAAAACGGTCGATGACGCCTGTGCCGCCCATCAGCGTAGCTCCTCGGTCGGCGCGCTGACATTCACCGCGGCGGCGTTGCTGTTGTCCGCTAGCGCCGGCTCAATCATCGCCTGAGGACGTGCGCCTGGCGCCAGAAAGCGGCGCCGGTTTTCGGCCCAGGCGCGCAGGCACGCGCCGTCCTGCGCCGCCGCCATCCCGATCGACTGGCACCGCGACAGCGCGCCGCGCAGCGGATCGGATTGAGCCTCGACCGTGACAACCGGGGCACTCGCCGCTGACGCGGCAGGCGCTTCCCGCATCTCGAGCGTGGTGATTGCGACAACCGTCGCGACGAAAGCCACGGCACCCATGCGGGCGATGGTGCTGGTGCGCATCACCCGGGCCTATTGGTGGAACATGCTGGCCGAGCCGGGCTGATAGCCCACGCCTGGCGCGAGAAACCGCCGCAACTGCTCGCGCGCCTGGTCCTGCGCCGCGGCCCGCTGCGCGGCGTCGAGCGACTGGGCACGGCTCTGCGCCGCCATCATCGCGGTGAGGTCGGCAAGTTGCTGCGATTGCAGCGCCAGCAGCTGGTTGCCGGCCTGTGCCGCCTGAAGCGCACCGGTCGCGGACTGACTGGCGGTGACCAGCGTGTTCATGGTGCCCCGCGCGCCGTCGATATTGCCCACGACGCCGGCCTGCACCTTCAGGGCATCCTCGAACGCGCCGACCGAGTTACTCCACCGGGTCCGCGCGCCATCGACCAGTGCCTGATCGGACGCCGACATGCTGGCGCCGCGATAATTGGCGCTGAACGCCTGATCGACCGACTGCACGTCGAAGGCGATGTGCTGGGCGTTTGCGAGCAACTGTTGCGTGCGCTGGACCTGGGCCTGAAGTTGGGTGACCTGGGACACCGGCAGGGTGGCGAGGTTGCGCGCCTGGTTGACCAGCGAGGTTGCCTGGTTCTGCAGCGATTGGATCTGATTGTTGATCTGCTCGAGCGCGCGCGCCGCGGTCAGGACGTTCTGCGCATAGTTGGTCGGGTCGTAGACGATCCCGCCGAACTGGGCTTCAGCCGGCAGGCCGGTGCTGACGAGCAACGCCACGGCCAGAACACCGGAAATCTTCTTCCGAATTCCGGAAACACTTTTCCTCATGCTGGGTACTCCTGAACGGTGGGGAGAAGATCGGCCGCCCATCCCGCGCCGCGCGCGCGGAGCCAGGCATCGGCAAAACCATGGAAGTCGGGGCTCTCGCCGAGCGCGGCGATGCGCAGCTGGTCGGCCTTTGACGAGGTGGCGAGGAAGGCGAGCGCGACCTCGCCCAGCCCCAGCTCGAACAGCCGGTTGCCGCGCCGCGACTGGCAGTAATAGTCGCGCTTCGGCGTCGCCCGGGCGAGGATCTCGATCTGCCGATCGTTCAACCCGAACCGCCGATAGATCGCGCTGATCTGCGGCTCGACCGCCCGCTCGTTGGGCAGGAAGATGCGCGTCGGACAGCTTTCGATGATCGCTGGTGCGATCGCGCTGGTTTCGATATCGGCGAGGCTCTGGGTCGCAAACACGACGCTCGCATTCTTCTTGCGCAGGGTCTTCAGCCATTCGCGCAGCTGTTGTGCGAACGCCGGACTGTCGAGCACCAGCCAGCCCTCGTCGATGATGATGAGGGTCGGCGACCCGTCCAGCCGACCTTCGATGCGGTGGAACAGGTAGGACAGCACCGCCGGCGCCGCGGCCGAGCCGGTCAGACCTTCGGTCTCGAACGCCTGGACCATAGCGTCACCGAGCCGCTCGCTCTCTGCATCAAGCAGCTGACCGAACGGCCCGCCGACGCAATAAGGCGCCAAAGCCTGCTTGAGCGGCTGGGACTGCAGCAACACGGCCAAACCGGTCAGCGTACGTTCGGCGACGGGAGCCGATGCCAGCGAGCCAAGCGCCGACCAGAGATGCTCCTTTGTCGCGGGATCGATGACGACGCCCTCCCCCGCGAGGATCGCGGCGAGCCACTCGGCCGCCCAGTTGCGCTCCGCAGGTTCGTCGATCCGCGCCAGCGGCTGTAGCAGCACACCGCCACCACCCTCGTGCAGGCTGTGCCCGAGGTCCTGCCAGTCGCCGCCCATCGCCAACGCCGCGGCCCGGATCGAGCCACCAAAATCGAACGCAAAGATCTGGGCGCCCGTGTAGCGCCGGAACTGCATCGCCATGAGCCCGAGAAGCACCGACTTGCCGGCGCCGGTCGGGCCGACGATCAGCGTGTGTCCGACGTCACCGACATGGAGCGCGAACCGGAACGGGGTCGACCCTTCGGTGCGTGCCAGAAACAACGGCGGCCCACCCAAGTGCTCGTCGCGCTCCGGCCCCGCCCAGACTGCCGAGAGCGGGATCATATGCGCCAGGTTCATGGTCGAGATCGGCGGCTGCCGGACATTGGCATAGACATGGCCGGGCAAGCCGCCGAGCCACGCCTCGATCGCGTTCAAGCTCTCGCTAATCACCGTGAAGTCACGGCCCTGAACGATCTTCTCGACCAGGCGGAGTTTCTCGGCCGCGATCGCCGGATCGGGATCGGACACAGTGACGGTTGCTGTCACCAGCGCCTGTCCGATCATGTCGGAGCCGAGCTCCTGCAGCGCGATGTCGGCGTCCAGCGCCTTATTGGCGGCATCGCTGTCGAGCAGGGTCGACGCCTCGTTGGTCATCACTTCCTTGAGGATGCCGGCGACCGACTTGCGCTTCGCGAACCATTGCCGCCGGATCTTCGTCAGCAGCTTGGTGGCATCGGTCTTGTCGAGCATGATCGCACGGGTCGACCAGCGATACGGAAAAGCCAGCCGGTTGAGCTCGTCGAGCAGTCCGGGAAAGGTGACGCTCGGAAATCCGGTGATGGTCAGGGTGCGCAGATGATGCGCGCCCAGGCGCGGCTCCAGTCCCCCGGTGAGCGGTTGGTCGACCAGCAACGCATCGAGATGCATCGATGTCTCGGGCACCGCGACGCGCTGCGCCTTGGTCGAGATGGTGCTGTGCAGGAACGTCAGCGTCTCGCCGTCGTCGAGCCAGCGCACCTCGGGCACGAACCCTTCGACCAGCTGCAGCACGCGGTTGCTGCGATCCGTGAAGGCCGCGAGCGCTTCACGCCGGTCGACACCGCCTCCCGCCTTGCCCTCGAACAACCACCCTTCCGCGCGCGCGGCATCCTCGGCCGGTGGCAGCCACAACAGGGTCAGGAAATAGCTGCTCTCGAAATGCGCGCCTTCCTCGGCGAACTGTTCAGCCCGTTCCCGGTCGAGTAGCGCCGACGCCGCATCGGGAAAGCTGCTGGCGGGGTAATGCTGCGCGGCATGACGCTGCGCCTCGACGAAGATCGCCCAGCCCGAGCCGAGCCGACGCAGCGCATTGTTGAGGCGGCTGGTGGTCGCGACCAGTTCCGCCGGTGTCGCGGAATCGAGGTCCGGTCCGCGGAAGCGCGCGCTGCGCTGGAAGCTGCCATCCTTGTTGAGCACCACGCCCGGGGCGACGAGCGCGGCCCAGGGCAGGAAGTCGGCGAGGCTGGCGGGGTGCCGGCGATATTCGCGAAGCGAGAACATGGCCGACCTCAGGCGCGAAGATAGTTGGGGTAACGCAAGTGGCGCCGAGCGACGTCGACGAACTGCGCATCACGCCGCGCGGCCCACACCGCGCAGAAATGACCGACCGCCCAGATGGCGAGGCCGGCGATCCACAGTCGCAGGCCAAGTCCGACCGCGCCGGCGATGGTGCCGTTGGCGATCGCCACGGCGCGCGGCGCGCCACCAAGCAGGATATGCTCGGTAAGCGCCCGGTGGACCGGCGCGGTGAAGCCGGGGACCGGTTCGGCGATCATCAGACCAGCGCCCCGCCGCCGAAGCTGAAGAAGCTCAGGAAGAAGGACGAGGCGGCAAACGCGATCGACAGGCCGAACACGATCTGGATGAGTCGCCGCGAGCCGCCCGATGTGTCGCCAAAGGCGAGCGTCAGGCCGGTCATGATGATGATGATCACCGCGACGATCTTGGCGACCGGTCCCTCGATGCTTTGCAGGATCTGCTGAAGCGGCGCCTCCCATGGCATGGAAGACCCTGCGGCAAAGGCGGGTGGCGCCACGGCGATGCCGAAGAACAGGCCACCGGCCGCCACCAGCAGGTCGGACCGCCGCAAACGGTGGGCAAAGGGCGCGCGCCGGGCAAGGATCAAGGTCATGCTGCTACTCCAGGTGCGTGGATGGTGATCGGGATCAGGCGGTAATCGCCGTCGGGGCCGAGGCCCTCGACGCGGGCTAGCTCGGAAAGAAGTCGGCCATGGCCGTCGCGCACCAGCACGGCGATGAGGTTGATGGTGTCGGCGATCAGCGCGCGCGGCACGCCGACCACCGCCTCCTGGATGAGCTGCTCGAGCCGCCGCAAAGCGCCGATCGCGCTGCCCGCGTGGATCGTGCCGACACCGCCCGGATGGCCGGTGCCCCAGGCCTTGAGGAGATCGAGCGCCTCGGCGCCGCGCACCTCACCGATCGGGATGCGATCGGGACGCAGGCGCAGGCTCGACCGCACCAGTTCGGAGAGACTGGCGACCCCGTCCCTGGTGCGCATCGCGACCAGGTTCGGCGCGGCGCACTGCAGCTCGCGGGTATCCTCGATCAGCACGATGCGGTCGCCGGTCGTGGCGATCTCGGCGAGAAGCGCGTTGGTCAGGGTGGTCTTGCCGGTGCCCGTGCCGCCGGCGACAAGGATGTTCGCCTTGGAGATGACGCCGACCTTGAGCGCAGCGGCCGCGCCCTCGGACATGATCCCGGATTTGACATAGTCATCGAGGCTGAACACCGCGATGGCCGGCTTGCGGATGGCGAACGCGGCGGCGGCTACGATCGGCGGCAGCAGGCCCTCGAAACGCTCGCCACCATCCGGCAGCTCGGCGGACACCCGGGGCGAACGCGCATGGACCTCGGCACCGACATGATGCGCGACCAGCCGCACGATCCGCTCGCCGTCAGCGGGCGACAGCTGCTCACCGCTGTTCGAGATGCCCTGGCCCAGCCGATCGACCCACAGCCGGCCATCCGGGTTGAGCATCACCTCGATCACCTGGTCATCGTCGAGCCATGCCGCGATCGATGGACCGAGCGCGGTGCGCAGCATCCGCGCACCCCTCCCGCCCGCATCCAATCGTGACTGAGCACCGGTCATCGAGACCCCCGCATCAGGGCCAGGCAACCGCTGCCCGGCCGACGGGGATGATCAAGACAGCCAGAAAACGCGCGTGTTCAACAACAAAGCGCGAGCGTCGTACTGTGGCGTAGAACGACAAAGGATCGGCGGGAGGCTTGCGTTTCCGCGGCGCCGCGCGATGGTCGCGCGATGAAGAAAATCATGGTCGCCGCCCTGTCCGCGCTCGCTCTCCTGCCGACTCAGGCATTTGCCTGGGGCAGCGAAGGCCATGTCCTCGTCGCGGCCATTGCGCGCTCGCGATTAAGCCCGGAAACGGTCGCCAAGGTCGACGCCATCCTCGCCCAGGACCATGACAGCAGCACGCCGTCCGACATGCTGTCACGCGCGGTATGGGCCGATGTCTACCGCCGAGATCACCGCGAGACGTCGCAATGGCATTTCGCGGATGTCGAGAAGGATCATCCCGATTTCGACGAAGCGTGCTTCGGCCACCCGGCGAGCGCGCAGCCAGCCAGCGCTGGCCCGGAACAGGCCTGTGTCATAGACCGCGCCGCCGATTTCGCCCGTGAACTGGGTGATCCGAACACGCCCATGCCGGAGCGTATCCTGGCGCTGAAGTTCGTGCTGCACTTCGTCGGTGACATGCACCAGCCGCTCCACGTCGCAGACAATCACGACCATGGCGGGAACTGCATCCTGATCAGCCTGGGCGGCTCGCGGACGGTCAATCTGCACAGCTATTGGGACACCATGGTCGTCGGCGAGCTTGGCAAGGATGCCCGCGAGATCCTGACGCGGCTCACGGCCGATATCACGCAAGACAAGGCGGCGACCTGGTCGACCGGCGATTTCAATTCATGGGCGCACGAGACCAACGCGATCGCGTTCAGGACGGCCTATTCGTTCCCTACACAACCGCGGTGCGAGCAGAGCCCGACGCCCCTCCTCTTTCCCAAGGACTATGACGAGGCGGCGCAGCTTGCCGCGGCGACCCAACTCGAGCGTGCAGGCGTGCGCCTGGCCTTCGTGCTGGAGAAAGCGATGAAACCGCTCAGCGTCACGGGATTATCGCCTCCGGAATGAGCGCGGCTCAAGGCAGCCGGTCGCCGGCCCAGGAGTAGGAATCCAAGCCATAGGTCCAGATGGGCTGCCAGTCATCGGCCCCGTCGCGGACGAGCACCTGGGCATGATGGCCCCGCTTGCCGGACGAGTTGGCGGCGTCGACGGCTGCCTCGATCGCGATATGCCGGCTCCGATAGGGATATTGCGCACCGCTGTGAGAAACGAACCAGCGCTCCTCGCCTTCGCGGATGAAGTAGAGCGCATCGCGCGGCCACGAATCGTTTGCCGAAGACATGACCGAAGCAGAACCGTGGCCCGTGGCGATGATCAACCGGGAAAATCCCTAGCGCCTCGTTTGTCCGACCAGCGACCGCGTTGACCCGGTTTGATAGCTCCGCTGCGGGACCGCAATGGCGGTCCTCAGACCTTCGGATCGGGGATCGTTGTCGATCCCATTTGCCGGGGCGGATCTGAAGCCGACCCGCCCCCTCGGCTGATCGATCGCTCTCAGGTCAGGGCTTGCCGCGCGGCGATGTCGCGCAAGACGCGCGTTTCGACCCGTTCGCCGCTTTCCAATCGCCGTGCCAGCGCATCGACAAAGGCGGCCCAGCGCTCCTTGTTCTTCGCCTCGGCCGCGGCGGTCATGGCACCCGGCCTCTGCGGCATATTGTCGAACCACAGGAGCACGAACTCGGAAAGTGCTTCGATGACGACATCGACCTTCCATCCGATACGGTCGTTCTGTCGGCCATGCCGATCGAGCCGGCGGCTGATCGCTCCCTCGAGGCGTTCCGCGCCATCTGCCGAAAAAAATGACGAAAGCGCGGCCTCCATCACGGCGGTCTGCGACACCCGTCGCGAACGGGCCTGATCGGCCACCAGCCGGGCAAGAGCGACCGGCAAGCGATGCGTAACCTTGATACGTGCAGCGCTCGTCATAATTCCATTCCATCCTTTGGGTCCATCGCCGCTTGGCGTGCGACCCGGTTGAGCTGTTCGCGAAGTTGCGTCGCGGCGGCGGCGTCGATCTCGACCCCGGCCTCGTCGGCCTTGATCTCGGCTTGCGGCGCATTGGGTCTGGCCACGATCTCCTCCTGCACTGGCAGTTCAGGCTCGGTCCGGATGCCGGCGTTGGCGGGATCGTCGCTCGCAGGCCGGGCGTCTTCAGCCGGTTCGTCGCGCCTGTCGCGCGCGGCAGGCTCGGGCGATGGTGGGTGCGCCGTCTGCGCAGCTTGAGGCTCTGGTGGTGCGGCGATCGGCGCGCGCGCCGACCAGTCATCCTTTGCCTGACCCTCCGCCGTCCGCGACGGTGACGGCGCGGGCAGCAGGCGTGCCGCGAAGCGACGATCCTCATAGTAGCGGGCTTTCCGCGCCCTGATTGGTGCCACGCCAGCAGCCATCACGATCTCCTCGTCTGGCGGAAGCTGCATCACTTCGCCCGGCGTGAGGAGTTGCCGGGCGGTCTCGGTACGCGACACCATCAGATGACCTAGCCAGGGCGCGAGACGGTGCCCGGCATAGTTGCGCATCGCCCGCATCTCGGTCGCGGTCCCGAGCGCGTCCGACACGCGCTTGGCGGTGCGCTCATCGTTGGTCGCAAAGCTTACCCGGACATGACAGTTGTCGAGGATGGCGTTGTTCGCGCCATAGGCTTTCTCGATCTGGTTGAGGCTCTGGGCGATCAGGAACCCTTTGATGCCGTACCCGGCCATGAAGGCGAGCGCGCTCTCGAAGAAGTCGAGCCGACCCAGCGCGGGAAACTCGTCGAGCATCAGGAGGACGCGGTGGCGCCGGGTCTTGGGCGTCAGCTCTTCGGTCAGGCGACGACCGATCTGGTTGAGGATCAGACGAACCAGCGGCTTGGTCCGCGATATGTCGGAAGGCGGCACGACCAGGTACAGGCTTGCCGGCCGTGCCCTATCTACCAGGTCGGCGATCCGCCAGTCGCTGGCGCCCGTGACCTGCGCCACCACAGGGTCGCGGTACAGTCCGAGGAACGACATGGCGGTCGACAGCACGCCGGAGCGTTCATTGTCCGCCTTGTTGAGCAACTCGCGCGCCGCGGACGCGACCACCGGATGGACACCCGAGCTGCCGAGATGCCGGGTGGTCATCATCGCCCGCAGAGTCGACTCGATCGGCCGCTTAGGATCGGACAGGAACGCGGCCACCCCGGCCAGGGTCTTGTTCGGCTCGGCATAGAGGACGTGAAGGATCGCGCCGACCAGCAGCGCGTGGCTGGTCTTCTCCCAGTGATTGCGCTTCTCCAGGCTCCCCTCTGGGTCGACCAGCACGTCGGCGACATTCTGCACGTCGCGCACTTCCCATTCGCCGCGGCGCACCTCGAGCAGCGGATTGTAGCGCGACGAACTCACATTGGTCGGGTCGAACAGCAGCACCTGGCCGATCCGCGCACGAACGCGCCGGGATTTGGCGAGGCTGAAGAACGGCCAGGTCATGAGATCCTGCGCATCGCGCGGTGCAATCGGCCCCGGAATCGCGCGAAACAGTTCGAGCTGTACGCTGCTTGCAGCAGGCGCGGCGAGGGCGCGCGGACGCCCGTTCATCGGCGCACCGGACCGCCGCGGGACAGCTGCTCGTCCAGCCGCCGGGCCGGATGAACGATACCGTGGCCGGGGTCCGAGGTGGACTGGCGATGGCCCTGGTCGGCCCAGCTTTGCAGGTCGCCGACCGCATACACCACGCGACCGCCAAGCTTGCGATAGGCCGGGCCGGTACCGAAGCAGCGATGCTTTTCCAGCGTCCGCGCCGAGAGGCCAAGCAGGCGCGCGGCGTCAGGTGTGCGAAGATAGGGGAGGGGCTGCCCCGTCGGCAATAGCGACATATCGAGTTCTCCGGCGTGTGGCCGGGTGGCGTTCGCCAGTCCCGTCCTGTCGCCGGTGCTTGTGGCGTGCCGCCGGAAGGGTGGCGGAGCGGCTGAATGCGCACTCCATAAATGTCGCCCCTACGTAGGCACGCGATCGCGGTCGGTGAGCAGGCGGCGATAGCCGCCGCTCACCATCGCTTCGGCTTCTGAGATCATGCGCTGGGTGTGCCGGCGCTCGCTGGACGCTTTCCACGCCTGTGCGCCGAGGCCGGCAAGGCGCGGATAGATGATCCCGGTACCAATCTCGCGGTTGCTGGCGCCAGCCTGCGCCGCATCGAAAATGGCGACGAGCATCGCCAGCCGCTGGCGCTGGAATTCGGTCGGCTGGATCGCAGGATTCGCGACGGCTCGGTCATTCGCGAAAGCCTCGCGCGCACTCGCGGCGGCGAGAAGTGCGGCTTCGCCCGCCATTGGAAGAATGATCGTCAACGGCATTCCGGGCGCGCATTCGAGCAGCCAGAAACGTTGACGCGCGCCCGTTACGTCAATGACCAGATGGCGCTGGCCGACATCATCATGCGCTGCGATCGGCGCGACCAACTGCTCGGCGCGCGCGGCGCCGGCGAAGCCAGGCGGCGCGCGGCCGAGCACGACAATGGCGTCACAAGCTGGCTGAAGCCACAGTGCGGGCGCCTCAAGCGGCGTTCGGTCGGGA
Organism: Parasphingomonas halimpatiens; assembly: GCF_036663795.1. Lineage (NCBI taxonomy): Bacteria > Pseudomonadati > Pseudomonadota > Alphaproteobacteria > Sphingomonadales > Sphingomonadaceae > Parasphingomonas > Parasphingomonas halimpatiens. The sequence continues at coordinate 197,704 of NZ_JAXOJP010000007.1, read as the reverse complement.
TCGAAAGAGACGCGCGAGACCCCATTGCCGGGCCAGCCCTCCTTCCAGCGATGCGTCGTCCCGCCGACTATCGCGGCGACGCCAGTCGCCGCGATAGTCGGGATTGCGGCGGAGAAATTCCTGCGCGAAATCGATCAGGTCGAGACGCTCGCGGTCGTCGACATCGACGATCCGAAAAGGCGCCTGTCTGACGATCGCATTTCCCCCGACCCGTTGAAGGGGGATCGATCGACCAATTGCAGGATGAGCAGAATTGCCCGTGCGAGGATGCGATCATGCCTTTGAGCAGACAGGCATTCACACCCTCCAACGCCGATCTTGCGAGAGCATTCGCTATCGTCGCCGCGCATCGGCGATGACGTTTGGCCGATCGTCGCAAAGGCTCTCCGCTGTCGCGAAGACCGTTCTACCCGCGAGGGGATAGGTCGTGTCGGATGTGTGTTCGCGACCACCGGTCGTCCACGTCCGCGGCAAAAAAGCGGAAAGCCCCGCCCGGCATCGCCGGACGGGGCTCCTGACCGCTCAGTCGTTCGCCGCCTTGCTCGGGCGCGACCAGATCAGGCTGTAGGTGTCCTCGCCTTCGTCGTCGAACAGGTTGGCGAAGATGGGTGCCGTAAAGCTCGGATCGTCGAGCTTGAGCGAGAGATAGTCGCGGCCTTGATTGGAAGTGCGCTTCCAGGCGGCGCCGATCTCGGCGCGGCCGACGAACACGCGGTGGGTCGGTGCGTCGTCGTTCGAGCGGTTGGTCTCCGGGACAATGCGGACGCCCTTGGCCTGGACGCCGAGGGTGACGATCTCGCCCGAATAGTCGGTGCCGACCTTCTTGAAGCTGCCGATGAATGCCATGATAAAGTTCCTTCGCAGTTTCGAGCCCGCCCCTTGCGGCCTCGATGGCGTGCAAAGGCCGGGTGCGATTGCCGCCGCAGCGTCAGCGCTCGACGACACGCTGGAGCGGATAAAGCTGCAGCAGTCGCACGAACGCATCCGCGCCGTCGGCCCCCGTCGGCACGAACAGCCGCAGCTTCCACGAGATGATTTCCGAGATCAAGCCACAAGCCTTCAACCGGTCGAGCGCGAGATCGCTGAACCCGGTCAGCTCGATGCGCGGCACGTTCATCGACCGAACCCGCGACAAGGTCGGACTTTCGGCAAGGTGAAGGGTCGCCTCGCCGGCGAGCAGCATCGGCCAGGTCTGTTCCGGCTTGAGAGTCGGTGGCTCGGTCTCGACGATCGAAGCCACCCAGGCCGGGGACACGCGGCGGCCGACAATCTGTTCGCCATCATCGGCGTGCAGGCGATAAACGCGGGTCGATTCCTTTGGCAGCCGCTTCCAGATCGGCAGGAGCAGACCAGTCACGATATGCATCTGGCTGGTCTGATATTCAGGGACAGTGGCGACCTCGGCATCCCAGGCCGCACTGAACGTCGCTTCGTCGGCGCGCTCCCAATGCGTCTCTGCCATCGCATCGCGCGGCAGGGTCGGCGCCTCCATCGGTCGGATCAGGCGCACCCGCGCCTCGACCGTGCCATCGTCGAGCAGCAGGCTTCGCGCGCCAACCTGCATCGCGGCGCGCCCCGACCGAGCGTTGACCAGCGGCACCGCGTCACGCGATCGGCTCCGCAGGATTTCCACGGCGGCGCGAGGCTGGTTGCGGTCGCGCCGCTCGATCGTCAGCAGCCGGGTCTGCGCGCCGGTCGCTGGATGAGTGTAGATCGTCCGTCGGTCGACGATAGTGAACCCGTCGGCGATCAGCGTCTCGAGTCCCAGCTCATAGGTGCCGCCCGCAATCGCGCCTTCGATCCGCGCCGCGAGCAGGTCTTCGAACGCCGTGAACAGGATGTTCTGCAGTTCGATGGTCAACGCCAGCATGCGATTGAGGAACGTGGTGATCGGCGGCAGTTCGTCGCGCAGCGTGCCCTGGTCGAGCAGCGACAATCCCGTCGCATCCTCAAACTGGGCGAGCGAGCAGCCGTCGACCTTGCCGCGCACGAGCAGCACGTAGAGCTGCCGCAGCGCGTCACGGGCATACCAGGATTCGAGATTGTCCTCTGGCCGGAACATATTCTGGCCGCCGGTCTGGCGCTGGCCGCGCGTGATCGCACCCATCGTGTCGAGGCGGCGCGCGATGGTCGAGATGAAACGCTTCTGCGCCTTCACATCGGCCGACACTGGCCTGAATCGTGGCGGCTGTTTCTGATTGGTACGATTGGTGCGGCCGAACCCCTGGATGGCATTGTCTGCCTTCCACCCTGCCTCGAGCAGATAGTGTACGCGCAGGCGCTGGTTCGCCGCGTCGAGATCGGCATGATAGGAACGCCCGGTTCCCCCGGCGTCGGAGAAAATCAGGATGCGCTTGGCGTCGTCCATGAACGCCTGCGCCTCGGCGAGGCTCGCGGACGCCGGCCGGTTTTCGACCGCAAACCGCATGGTGCCATCGCCGCCCTGCCGCGTGACGATGCGGCGCGACCGCCCGGTGACCTCGGCGACCTGGTCGGTGCCGAACCGGTGCAGGATCTGGTCGAGCGCCCCGGGCACCGGCGGCAGGGCTGCCAGTCGCTCGATCATCCGGTCGCGCCGCCGCACGGCCTCGCGGCACTCGACCGGATTGCCATCGATATAGACGGGCCGGGAAGAGATGTTGGCCTCCCCATCCTCGAACGGCTCATAGAGCTGCACGGGAAATCCGTGCGCGAGATAGTCGAGGACATATTCGCGCGGCGTGATGTCGACCCGCACGTCGCCCCACTCCTCGGTCGGGATCTCGGCCAGGCGCCGTTCCATCAGCGCTTCCCCGGTCGAGACGATCTGAACGACGACGGCATGACCCTCCTCCAGATCGCGGGCGATGGAGGCGGTCAGGCTCGGCGTTTGCATCGCGGTGATGAGGTGATTGAAGAAGCGCTGCTTGGCGCCCTCGAACACCGAACGCGCCGCAGACTTTGCCTGGCTGTTGAGCGTGCCGGTCGCGCTTGTGACGTTCGCCGCCTCGAGCGCCTTGTTGAGATTGTTGTGGATGACCTGGAACGCTGCGGCATAGCCGTCATAGATGCGTATCTGCTCGGGGGTGAGCTCATGCTCGAGCAGCTCATATTCGACGCCGTCGAACGATAGCGAACGTGCGGCGTACAGGCCGAGTGCTTTCAGATCACGGGCGAGCACTTCCATCGCCGCGACGCCGCCTGCCTCGATCGCGGCGACGAACTCCGACCGGTTGGCGAACGGAAAATCCGCCCCGCCCCACAGGCCGAGCCTTTGCGCATAAGCGAGGTTCTGCACCGTCGTGGCACCGGTCGCCGATACATAGACGATCCGGACGTCGGGCAAGGCATGCTGCAACCGAAGGCCGGCACGCCCCTGCTGCGACGCCGCGACATCGCCGCGCTCGCCCTTGCCACCGGCGGCATTGGCCATGGCGTGCGCCTCGTCGAAGATGATCGCGCCGTCGAAGTCGCTGCCGAGCCATTCGACGATCTGGCGCAGCCGGCTGGCCTTGCCTCCGCGATCCTGCGACCGCAGCGTCGCATAGGTCGTGAACAATATGCCTTCTCTGAGCTTGATCGGGGTCCCCTGGCGGAACCGCGACAGCGGCGTGACCAAAAGGCGCTCCTGCCCCAGCGCCGACCAGTCGCGCTGCGCATCCGCGAGCAGCTTGTCGGACTTGCTGATCCACAGCGCCCGGCGCCTGCCCTTCAGCCAGTTATCGAGGATCATGCCGGCAACCTGACGGCCCTTGCCGGCGCCGGTCCCGTCGCCGAGGAACCAGCCGCGGCGGAAACTGACCACGCCCTCAGCATCCGTCGGCGCTGGCTTGACCAGGTCCCAGGTCTCGTCGACCGCCCAGCTGCCGGCGAGGAACTGGGCATGTGCCTCGCCGGCATAGATGACGGATTCGAGCTGGGGTTCCGACAACAGCCCAGCTTCGACGAGGCCGGCGGGCAGGTGCGGACGATAGGTCGCACGCGGCGGCGCGACCGAGGCCATTGCCACCGACTGGACCAGCGGCGTCGGATGTGGCCTGGCGCCCGGGATGCGCAGCGACTGGCATCGATAAGCCTCGTAGATTGCGTCGCTTGGCTCTGATGCGGCATCGGCTGCCCAGTCGATCGTTTCGAATTCCAGTTCGACCGACGCGGCTTCCGCGATCCGGGGCGCGGCGCAAACCGCAGGAGCGCGCGACGCGTTTGCCGGGACCGCTGCAACGATAGGAAGTGCAAGCGCCGTCGATGGCGACGGTGTCCGCGGCGGGACCTGGGCGATCACCCAATCGAGCAAAGTCGCTGTGTCCGGTGCGGAACCGGGCGATGGCGGGAAGGCCCTCGGAGCGTCCGCCGGCACCTTGTCGATGATCGTCAGCCGCGTGTCGACCGTGGTGCCGTGCCGCGCATAAACCCGCCCGTCGATCGCGGCGGAGAACAACACCCGGCCGTGCTCCTGCAGGTCGGCATAGTCATCGGCCCAGTCTGGTGCATAAGGCGAGCAACCAGCGCCGGTGATTGCCACAAGCCGGCCGCCCGGCGCCAGGCGCGCGAGCGCCGAGGCGATGTGGCGGAGCGCGGTGCCCTTGATCGCGCGGCTGATATGCGCAACCGCGGAGAAGGGCGGGTTCATCACCACGACGCTCGGCGAGATCCTGGCCGGCAGGTAATCGTCGATATGCGCCGCATCGTCATGACGAATGAGCGCATCGGGAAACAGTCGGGTGAGCAGCGCTTCGCGCGTTTTGCCGAGTTCGTTGAGCACCAATGCTGCGCCGTCACACTCGGCATGGACCGCAATCAGCCCAGTGCCTGCCGATGGTTCGAGCAACACATCACCGCGCACGATCGACGCGGCCAATGTAGCGACGAAGGCGAGCCCGGCCGGCGTGCTGAACTGGTCGAGCGCGACGCTCGTCTCGGAACGGCGCGTGTGGGTCGGTACCAGCGCCGCAACGCGCTCGATTGCTTTCAGCGCGGCTTGCGGGGACTGGCGGCGAAGCGCGGCACCATATTTGCGCAGGAACAGGACCTGGGCCGCTTCGCCCGCGTCATAGGCGGTCTTCCAGTCCCACGCGCCCTCAGCGTCGGTGCCGCCGAACGCCACTTCCATTGCCGCTCGCATGACGGCGACGTCGATCGGGGTGCCGGACTCGAGCCGTGCCATCAACAAACCCGCGGCTAGAAGCAGCGCGTCGGCGCGTTTCGTGGCGCGGCCAAGAGTGTCGGCAGCGGTACCGAGGGTATGTGGGGAAACCTCAAGCTGATGCTGATCGGACATGGAGATACTCCAGACATGCAAAAGCCCGGCGCGATGGCCGGGCTCTGCGAGATTTTGGGAAGGAGGCGGGGCGGCCGACGACCGCCCCGCAGGTGACCGGCTATTCGGCGGCCACGGCCAGTTCGGCCTCGTCGTCGTTGGCGAGGAATGCCGGAAGCTCGGCGTGGTCGCCGGCCTCGGCTTCGCCAGCGACGGGATCGCCATCGTCGCCGCCGACATCACTCGGTGTACGGAGCGGTTCGGGCAACCAGCCGACGCCGTCCAGCAGGCGCTCGGCTTGCTGCGCCATGTCGCCCTTTTTGAGGTGCCCGATCAGCCCGGCCTTCTCCTCGCCGAGCGCTTCGGTGACCGCTTCAAGTATGCGCGGCTTGGTCACGCGGCCGAGGTAGCGATCGACCGTCGGCGTCCAGCCTGCCGCCACCATGTCGAGGCCGACCGCGCGGGCGATGACGTTGCTATGTGCGATGCGGCTCTCGATGGTCGCTGGCGAGATGCGTCCGTTGTCATAGCGGCCGCACGCCTCCCAAACGGCATTCACCGCGTTGGATGCGCAGTGCGCGAACAATGCCGCCTGGTCGTCGGCGGACAACGCGATCAGCGCCTCCCAGAGTTCGCTGTCGTTCTTCGGCAGGACGGCCTTCCAATGCTCGGCACGGGCGTCGATCGCGATGGCGGACGGGCATTCGGACAGCCGCGGCTCCTGATGCATGAACTGCGGACGAACCAGCGAGATGCCGAGGCAGGATTCCCGACTGGCATAGTAAAAGACCGACAGCACCATCGCATGCAGCATCGCGTGGAAGGCGACCGACGGTTTGGCCGCGAGCGCATTGCTCAGCGCGAGCGTGCGGTGAACGGTCAGTTCGGTCAGGAGCTTGTCGGGAAGCGGGCGGACGACGTCATCGTCCTCATCTCCGGCCGGCTGGACCGGCTCTCCTCCGATCGTGACCGTGGCAGGCTGGCGATCGCGACCCGTATCACCGTCGCCATCGCCGCTGTTGTTTCCACCGCCTTCGCCCTGCGATGCGCCTTCTTCGGCGGGCTCATCATCGGGCCGGACGAAGCCGCGCTCGACATCGAGCGTCCCGTCATGATCGAGGCTGACAAACACGCCGGCGATCGCCATGTCCGCGGGTTCGAAGGCGATTGGCCGCTCGCCGATGGCGCGCATCTCGCGCTGTGCGGCGACGTAGCGCTGATTGACGTCTTCGGGCACGTCCGAGGTCTGGCCCCATTCAGCCTCGATCGCCTCGATCTCAGCTTCCAGTGCCTCCAGCCGGGCCTGCTCGTCGCTGTCGATCGGCACATCGAACCCGTCGAGCTGCCGCATCTCGTCGGCATGGCCGTAGGTGAAGTCGAGAGCGACCGCGACCCACTTCCAGCCTTCCTGGCCGATGCGCTCGCCCTCGGCGCCGAGCTTCTCCAGGACCAGCTGATCGAGCAGACCGACATCCTGCAGCCAGCCGCCGCGATCGTCCTCGAACAGGTCGCGCATCACCGTTCCGCCCGCGGCGAGATAGGCGTCTAGGCCGACGAACAGCACCCGACGATCGGTCGCGCGCACGCTGTCCTCGGTCAGGCGGCGACGGATGCTATGGGAGGAGCGATCATGGCCCTTGGAAACGATGTCCCAAACCTGTTCCTGGCGGGCATGGTCGTCGGATACACTGAAGGCCATCAGCTGCTCCAGCGTCATGCCGTCATCGGCATAGACCTGGCACAGCGCCGGCGAGACCGAGGCCAGCTTCAACCGCTGCCGCACCACGGCCGGGGTCGTCATGAAGCGCGCCGCGATGTCGTCGATCGCGGAACCCTGATCGGCAAGCGTCTGCATCGCGCGGAACTGGTCGAGCGGATGAAGCTGCTGGCGGAACACGTTCTCGGCCAGCGAGTCTTCCTCCGCAGACGGATCCTCGTCGCCCGAGACCAGGCGAACGACACACGGAACCGGGCCATCCTTGGCGAACTTCTTCTGCTGCACGAGCATTTCCAGAGCGCGGAAGCGACGGCCACCGGCCGGCACCTCGAACGTGCCAGTCTCGGCGCCGGTCTCGTCCAGCACCGGACGGACGTTCAGGCTCTGGATGAGCGTGCGGCGCGCGATGTCCGCGGCGAGCGCGCCGATCGACACGCCGCAGTTGATCGCGCGGACGTTGGACTGGCTCAGCACCAGCTTGTTGAAAGGGATATCCTGCGAGCGCGACAGGACGAGTTTCGGGGCTGCTTTGCCCATGACGTTTCTCCGAGACGGGCCGCCGGAAGACTCTCTCCCGACCCTCAACCCGTCACGAAGCAAGGCGCAGCCCTCGCCCTCTAGGGAGACGGGCCACGCCAGGCTGGTCGTCCATCCGCGGCCATCTACGGCCGCGCCTCACACTATCCGACGCTGGCAAGGATTTTCGTCGCCTTGCCTTCCAACTCGAGCCGGGCGTCCTGGTGCGGGCGCGTGCGGGCGATGGCCGTGATCCCCTGCACGAAATCGAAGATCGATTCGGGCGGCCGGCCTTCCTCGGACAGCACCGCCGAGATCACCTTCGACGTGTCGGCGCGGGAGAAGCCCCGTCGCCGCAGGAAGTCGTGACGTTCCTCATCGTTTCGCGCGACGATCGCCTCGCGCGCTGCCCGGATGCCATTGACGAACGGCGCGGGCGACGAGGTCGCGAAGTTCTCCAGTGCTGGGGCGGCTTCGTGCGCGAACCGGCTTGCAGCGAACTTGCTATGCCGGATGCTGATCTCCTCGAAGCCTTCGGCGCCCCAGATGTTACGATTCATGCACACCGCGCGGAGATAGAAACTGGCCATGCCGAGCGTTTTCGAGCCGACCTCGCTGTTCCAGCAATAGAACCCGCGAAAGAAGAGATCCGGATCGCCGTTCGGCAACCGCCCCGCCTCGACCGGATGGGCATCGTCGACCAGGAACAGGAACACGTCACGGTCGCTGGCATACAGGGTGGTGCTGTCCCTGGTCACCTCGACAAACGGGTTATGCGTCATACTCGACCAGTCGAGCATGCCGGGGATCTTCCAGCGCGTGTCGCCAGTGCCGTTCCCCGCGATCTTCATCACTGCGGCGACGAGCTCATGATCCCAGATACGACCATAGTCGGGGCCGGTGGCGGCGCGCAGCTCGACGCGGCCGTCGTCCGCTTCCAGCGTCTTGATCAGTTCGCCGCGATGGGTCTGCAGGCCGTGCTGCAGATTGATCCCGGACAAGGGTCCGGGTAGTTGGCGAAGATATCCCGCCGGCGCGCCGACCAGACTGCAGAGCTGGCCGAACGACCAGTTTGTCGGTTCAACCCGTTCGGCACGACCGGGCACGATCAGCGACAGAGCATCGGGATCGTCGCGGCGTGCCTCAACTCGGATGTCCCGGGTTTCGACGGTGCGGGTGGTTGCGCGATCGGCCCGACCCTTCACGGCCTCATAGAGCTCGGTCAGCGACAGGAATCGCTCGTCGTCGGGCCGCGAGAACCATTCCGACGATACGCGGCCGATGCGCTGGCCACGCGAGATATCCACCTTGTAGCCGGCACCGACCGGCGCGCCATCGCCGCGCGAATTCATGATTGAAAGACTTGTCACGAGTTGCCTCCATGACGGTGCGCGGGAAACCTCTCTCCCGACCTTCTCACCGTCGCGAAGCGCAGCGCCCATCTCTCCCTCTCAGCCTGCCGCCTCGAACGCCGCACCGTCGCGGCGCCTGCGCGCTCCGCGCTCTCCGCCTGCAGTTCCTCGGCCTCAAGCCTGGCATAGGCCTCGGCCTGGGCATCGCGTCGGGATAACAGGTAGGCGGCAGCCTCCCGCGCGTGCCGAACCACGCGGGCAAATGCCTGCGGGTCGGCACGCAGCAGGGCGATCCAGATCGGGCAGCATTCCGGATGGCGGACGCCAGGTCTGATCCCGAGATCAAAGCAAACGATCGCTGCGGCGATCTCGGTGACGAGAGCCTCCACGCCATGGGCGTTATGTCCGACCGCAGGCGGAAGGTCGCGGCCGAGGCGTGAAGCGTGGCCGGTCGCACGAGCCAGTTCGTGGATCCAGTCGCTGCAGTAGGTGGCATCATTCGCCTCGGTCCAACTGGTCAGATGGATCATGTCGTCGAACTGGCAGTAGAAGGTGATCGATGCGCCAGAGCAGTAATCCATTCCAGTGGCGGCGAAGAGCTCGTGGAAGCCTTCTTCGATATCAGGCCGTCCAGACGGCGCGAAATTGTCCGGGAGCGCGCCGACCGATGCCAGCCAGTCGCGACACAGCCATGGAGCCTTGCCGTGCGCGAGGGCCGCGATGAGTTCTGCGGGACCGTGCCGGAGCGCAGACTGATGTCTGGGATCGGTAAGAACGGACAGGGCCGTAGTCATCGCGCTTCTCCGCGACGGGCGGGCTCGACCTCTCTCGCCACCCTCAACCCGTCACGGCCGACGCGGCCGCACTCTTACTCTGGGGGCGCCCACGGCCACTCCCGCAGAAGGGGTCCGGCGCGCCTCCTAGGCTCGCCGGCAGGGGAAGGCGTTCCCATTTGCCGGCTGGCCCCAGACCTTGTTCAACAAGGTCCTTGCTAGATGTCGGAGTGCGTCCGCGGTTGCGTCACATTGTTAGGACAGGCTGCGAGATTGTTTCTGATTCTGCTACGCGGCGCCACGCCACCACGCGCCAGGACTCGCTAAGCGACACCATGCGACGACATCATAACCGGTTGTTGTAAAAGAAGTATTTGGCCGAACGTGCGAAAGGGCGCATTTAGTTCTGCATGCCGCTTTTTCCGTCACGATCCGATTGACAATGGCGTCACCGCGGCGGCACAATTGCGGAACAGCGCCAGAACAGTCGGCGTTGGCGCTGTCTGTGAGCGGCGACGGACCTGATCCCCGGCTCCTCGAAATTGCCAGGATTCTTGCCCGGCGTGCCGCCCGCGAACACTGGGAACAACATGTCAGGGAGCACCGCGAACGGCGCCACTGACACTGCGGGAGCTGGGTCGTGAGAGTAGCTATTTACGCGCGTTATTCATCGGACCATCAGCGCGACGCCTCGATTGCGGACCAGTTGCGCGTGTGTCGTCTGCGCGTCGAAAGCCAAGGCTGGCACGTGGTAGAGGAATATACCGATCACGCCATCTCCGGCGCTTCATTACTCAGGCCGGGCATTCAGGCATTGATGATGGACGCGGCGCGAGGCCGGTTCGACATCGTGTTCGCCGAGGCAATGGACCGTCTCAGCCGAGACCAGGAGGACATAGCCGGGCTGTTCAAACGGATGAACCATGCAGGCGTGAAGATCATCACCCTTTCCGAGGGAGAGGTTTCGCACCTCCATGTCGGCCTGAAAGGAACGATGAACGCGTTGTTCCTCAAGGATCTTGCGGACAAGACGCGCCGGGGACTCCGGGGCCGCGTCGAACTGGGAAAGTCCGGGGGCGGCAATTCCTATGGCTATGACGTCGTCCATCAGTTCGGGCCAGACGGAACGGCGGTCCGCGGCGATCGCAAGATCAACCAGGTTGAAGCAGAGATAGTCCGACGGGTGTTCCGGGACTACGCCGCCGGCAAGTCGGCAAAGAAGATCGCGCGCGACCTCAATCAGGAGAATATTCCCGGACCGTCGGGTGGCGCTTGGGGATTCAGCACCATCCTCGGAAACCCGAAACGTGGCACTGGCCTGCTGAACAATGAACTCTATGTCGGCCGGATCGTATGGAATCGCCTGCGCTATTTGAAGGATCCGGTCACGGGCAAGCGACAGTCGCGTCTCAACGATCCGGCCGAATGGGTAATTCAGGAGGTTCCCGACCTCCGCATCGTCGACGAGGCACTTTGGCAAAGAGCGAAACAGCGACAGGAAGTGACCAAACACGTCACGGCGTCGGCCGGCGATGGTAGCGAGCCGGCGTTCAGAGACTTCAAGCGTCCGAAATATCTTCTGAGCGGCCTGACGCGCTGCGGCTGCTGTGGCGGTGGCTATTCGATGATCTCGACCCATCTCGTTGGTTGCTCGACCGCGCGGAACAAGGGCACATGCGACAATCGGGCAAACATCCGGCGTGACGAATTGGAAAAGCGCGTTCTCGACGCGCTCCGCCATCGTCTGATGGCGCCCGCAATGTTCGCAGCGTTCTGTGAAGCGTACACGTTGGAGATCAATCGGCTGCGGATGGAAGCCAGTGCAGCGACCGCTTCTGCCCAGGCCGCGGTTGCCCGCATCGACCGCGACCTCGACATGCTGGTAAATCTTATTCTCAAAGGAGGCGCGGCGGACCGACTGAACGCGAAAATGGTCGCGCTCGAGGCGCGGAAGTCGGGTCTGGAAAAGATGATCGCGGCGGCCGACCTGCCGCCGCCACTCCTGCACCCCGAAATGGCTGGTTGTTATCGAGGTCGTGTCGAGAAATTGCACGCTGCTTTACACGGTCAAACCGATGAGGAGCGTCTAGAAGCGGCGGAGGCACTACGCACGCTGGTGGAGTCGATAGTTCTCACCCCAAAACCGTCGGGAATGGAGATCGACGTCCGCGGAGATCTCGCGGGGATTCTGCAGCTTGCCTCTGGCGAGGGCCTACCCGCACCGGATCATGTTCAAAAGACACAAAAAAACCGCCCACGAGGGGCGGCCTATTTTGCTGAACTGCAATCGCAAGTTCAATTGGTTGCGGGAGCTGGATTTGAACCAGCGACCTTCAGGTTATGAGCCTGACGAGCTACCGGGCTGCTCCATCCCGCGCCAGTATCCCCGCCAAAGGCAGGGATAACATGTGAATGGGTTCTTCAAAACGTTTCTCGTCCACGCGCACCGGCTACAATGCCTGGCGACGACCTACTCTTCCATCGCTTGAGCGATAGTACCATCGGCGCAGTCAGGTTTCACGGCCGAGTTCGGGATGGGATCGGGTGGGGCACTGACGCTATAGCCACCAAGCAATGAAGCCGGTGCGAGCGCACGTAGAAACGGTTCTTAAATCGATGCACCTTGTAACAAGTTGTTTAATCAGGCGTCACATCTCGATCATCCACCCAATCAGCGCAATACCGGTTACCCAAAATTGTCGTTGATGGCGGGACTCTCAAGCGCGAATAGGACAATTAGTATCGGTTAGCTCCATGCGTTACCGCACTTCCACATCCGATCTATCAAGGTCGTGGTCTCCGACCGTCCTATGAAATCTTATCTCAAGGGAGGCTTCCCGCTTAGATGCTTTCAGCGGTTATCCCGTCCATACATAGCTACCCTGCTGCGCTCTTGGCAGAACGACAGGTACACCAGAGGTATGTTCAACCCGGTCCTCTCGTACTAGGGTCAACTCCTCTCAAATTTCGACGCCCACGGCAGATAGGGACCAAACTGTCTCGCGACGTTCTGAACCCAGCTCACGTACCACTTTAATTGGCGAACAGCCAAACCCTTGGGACCTGCTCCAGCCCCAGGATGTGATGAGCCGACATCGAGGTGCCAAACAACCCCGTCGATATGAGCTCTTGGGGGTTATCAGCCTGTTATCCCCGGCGTACCTTTTATCCGTTGAGCGATGGCCCTTCCACGAGGGACCACCGGATCACTATGACCGACTTTCGTCTCTGCTCGACTTGTCAGTCTCGCAGTCAGGCGGGCTTATGCCATTGCACTCTAACAGACGGTTTCCAACCGTCCTGAGCCCACCATCGCGCGCCTCCGTTACTCTTTAGGAGGCGACCGCCCCAGTCAAACTACCCGCCACAGAGGGTCCCTGATCCAGTTTCATGGATCGAGGTTAGACATCAGAAAACAACAGGGTGGTATTTCACCTATGGCTCCACATCAGCTGGCGCCGATGCTTCAAAGCCTCCCACCTATGCTACACAGTTCTTTCCTAATGCCACTCTGAAGCTGCAGTAAAGGTGCACGGGGTCTTTCCGTCTAACCGCGGGAACCCCGCATCTTCACGGGGAATTCAATTTCGCTGAGCATGTCCTGGAGACAGTGGGGAAGTCGTTACGCCATTCGTGCAGGTCGGAACTTACCCGACAAGGAATTTCGCTACCTTAGGACCGTTATAGTTACGGCCGCCGTTTACCTGGGCTTCATTTCAGAGCTTGCACCCCTCCACTTAACCTTCAGGCACCGGGCAGGCGTCAGGCCCTATACGTCGTCTTGAAGCCGACTTAGCAGAGCCCTGTGTTTTTGCTAAACAGTCGCTACCCCCTGGCCTGTGCCCCCCACCACTGGTTGCCCAATGATGGGGCCTCCTTCTTCCGAAGGTACGGAGGCAATTTGCCGAGTTCCTTCAGGACACTTCTCTCAAGCGCCTTGGTATACTCTACCTGACCACCTGTGTCGGTTTCGGGTACGGTCTATACGGTGGGGCTATTTCCTGGAACCTCTTCGAAGCCCCTCCAATCCAATAAGGAGAGACAACTCACGAGATCCGTCACACACCACCAGGTCACGGAATATTAACCGTGTTCCCATCGACTACCCCCTTCGGGCTCGTCTTAGGGGCCGACTCACCCTGCGCGGATTAGCCTTGCGCAGGAACCCTTGGTCTTTCGGCGAAAGGGCATCTCACCCTTTTTATCGCTACTCATGTCTGCATTCGCACTTCCGATACCTCCACGGTCCATTACCAGACCGCTTCACCGGCTTACGGAACGCTCCGCTACCGCGTGTATTGCTACACACCCAAAGCTTCGGTGCACGTCTTGAGCCCCGTTACATTTTCGCCGCAGGATCTCTTGTTTAGACCAGTGAGCTGTTACGCTTTCTTTAAAGGATGGCTGCTTCTAAGCCAACCTCCTGGTTGTTTTGGAAATCCCACATGCTTTCCCACTTAGACGTGACTTGGGGACCTTAGCTGTTGGTCAGGGCTGTTTCCCTTTTGACGACGGACCTTAGCACCCGCCGTCTGTCTCCCGGATATTACTCATAGGTATTCGGAGTTTGGTTAGGTTTGGTAGATCTCGCGACCCCCTAGCCCATCCAGTGCTCTACCCCCTATGGTATTCGTCCGAGGCACTACCTAAATAGTTTTCGCGGAGAACCAGCTATTTCCCGGCTTGATTGGCCTTTCACCCCTAAACACAGCTCATCCGATAACTTTTCAACGTTAATCGGTTCGGACCTCCAGTGCGTGTTACCGCACCTTCATCCTGGCCATGCCTAGATCGCCGGGTTTCGGGTCTAATACATCAAACTAAATCGCCCTATTCAGACTCGCTTTCGCTGCGCCTACACCTAACGGCTTAAGCTTGCTTGATACATTAAGTCACAGACCCATTATACAAAAGGTACGCAGTCAGGGCACAAGACCCCTCCTACTGCTTGTAGGCAATCCGTTTCAGGTACTGTTTCACTCCCCTCATCGGGGTGCTTTTCACCTTTCCCTCACGGTACTAGTTCGCTATCGGTCATGTACGAGTATTTAGGCTTAGAGGGTGGTCCCCCTATGTTCAGACAGGATTACACGTGTCCCGCCCTACTCGAGTCCTGATACATCACTTTCGCATACGGGGCTGTCACCCGCTATGGCGCTACTTTCCAGAAGCTTCTGCTAGTTGAATATCAGGCACTGGCCTGGTCCGCGTTCGCTCGCCACTACTAACGGAATCTCGGTTGATGTCTTTTCCTCCAGCTACTGAGATGTTTCAGTTCGCCGGGTTCGCTTCACGAAGCCTATTTTATTCAGCTAAGTGATACCTTGCCCCAATTATCTACAACCCCGGTTGCCCGGAGGTGAAGTTAATCGGGATAGGTGGGTTTCCCCATTCGGAAATCTGCGGGTCAAAGGTTGCTCACACCTCACCGCAGCTTATCGCAGCGTGCCACGTCCTTCATCGCCTGTACATGCCAAGGCATCCACGAATTGCCCTTACCTCACGCTTGAGAGTCCGCACCACCAACGACAATGCTGGGCAAGCCCGAAAGCCTGCCAAAACTCGGCAGAGCAGCATAGCGCAGTATCTTGGTGCGGATGATTAAAATGC
>NZ_JAXOJP010000007.1:0-180000 GCF_036663795.1 Parasphingomonas halimpatiens | reverse complement strand
GGGATTCGCGAATCACCCGCGACCCCGTCGAATCACCCCGCTGAGTCGTCCGATTCACCCCCAAAAGGCGTGAATCGAGGCCCAAATCGGCCCGCCCCCAGCCGCCACGCCTGTTCGGGCGTGGCGGCCGGAGCGACTCATGCGGACTGGATGTAGCTGCGCATCGCCTCGGCATCGGCCTCGATCCGGTCGATGCGGTATTTGACGAGGTCGCCGATCGAGACGACGCCGATCACCGTGCCACCGTCGAGCACGGGAAGATGGCGCACGCGGCGCCGTGTCATAAGAGAGAGAGCGCCGATTGCCGGCTCGTCCGGCGCGACGGTGATCGCCGGCGCCGTCATCACGTCGCCGACCGACTGCTCGAGCGCCGCGGCACCATGCACCGCGATCGCATGGATCACGTCACGTTCGGAAAAGACCCCGACGACCTTGTAGCCGTCCATCACCGGCACCGCGCCGATACGTCGCGTCGCGAGCAGCGCCACGGCTTCACTCACGCTTTGGCCGGCGGTGACGGAAATCACCTCGCGCCCTTTATTGCCCAGGATCGCTGCGATTGTCATGATTGCCTCTCCTCCTGCGGATCTCCGCTTATGAGGCCATTGATGATCCCATGTTTCGGGACCAAGGGAAAGCATGGACCGCAAATCTTCCGGGCTCGACGATCCCGAACAGGCCGCCCATGCCTGGGCACGCTACCGACAGCTGATGGCATGGATGGGCCTCGCCGCCCTGCTGACCGCCGGCGCCTGCGTCTGGGGGCTCGACTATTTCTATGGCCCGCTGTCGTGGATCGCGATTCTCGCGACGATCGGCGGCATCGGCGGCTCGGTGATGATGGCCGCCGCGCTGATGGGCCTGGTGTTCCTCAGCTCGGGCACCGGTCATGACGAAAGCGTCGGGGAGCACGACTAGCTGGTGATCGTCACGTCGAGCGTCGCCTCGCCGTTCGCCGGCACAATGATCTGCCAGGTCTTGCGCCCCTTGCGTTCGACCAGCGGCGCTGAGGCGCTGACCTGCCGGCCCGGAATCGCGATCTCGAAAGCGGCGGCGCTGTCGCGGGCGTTGGTCACCGTGATGCGATAGGGCGCCTTCTTCTTCTCGACCGGCAACGCCGTCACCTGAGCCGCACGTCGGCGCTCGTGCCGGCGCCGAACTCGATCTCCTCGCCGACCGCGCGATCGGCCACGTCGCTTTCGCCGATCAAGAGCGCGGTGTCGCCGCGCGGCGCAAACACGGCAACCCCGCCCGCCGGCAGCGGCAGGCCGAGATGATCCTCGCTGCGGTTCTTTGCGCGCAGCACCACCGCAGTCGGCACGCTCTCCGGCTGACCTGGCGCGAACTGGCCGAGATGCACCGTTTCGAACGGCACGGCGCTGCGATCGATCATCGCCACCTGCTTGCGGCTGCGTGCCGCGACGGTGACGGGCTCGGGAATACGGTAGAGCTTGAGGTCGCCGAGTTCTTCCTGCCGGGCAACCATCAGCGAAGGCGCTGCACTGGAGACGACCGCTATTGGGACCGGTGCGTACATGACTCGCTTCTGCCGCTGGGCGGTAACGATCACGTCATAGGCCTCACCTTCGCCCGATTTCGGCAATGGGAGTGGATCGATGCGCCACTTCGGGTGCGTCGCGGTGTCGTCCATCGGCCAGCATTCCAGTCGTAGCTCGGGCGCTATCCCCTCGGGTTGCTCCGCCGCCGCCTCGCGGTGCAGGCCGCCCGCCACCGCCTGGGCATGCGCGCCGCTGAATCCCTCGCTACCGCCATTGGCCATCGTCAACCAGGCGAACAGGTCGAGCGTCCGCCCGTCGGGCGCGACGCGCACGACATAATTGGCCGACCAGTCGAAACCTTGCGCAAGATACGACAGCTGGAGCGTGACCGTGCTCGCGCCCGGGCTGTCGGTCACCACCGACAGCGTCGGCCGCGCGGCGAGATCGGCCGGCACGGCGGGATAGGACAATTTCTCCGGCAAGCCCGAACAGCCCAGCGCCTCGACCCCGCTTGCCGTGGTCAGCAGCACCCCGCCACCCGGCCCGGATTCGATGATCGCCTCGCCCGTCGTCACCTTGCCGGTCTTGCGGTTGGTGCGGCGGATCGTCACGCGGCGCTTGAGCCAGGCATCGATCAGCGCGGCGGGCGACAGCAGCCGCGCATCGCGATTCTTCTCGACCACACCGCGCGGCAGGCCGGTGACGATCGCGGTCTCGGGCAGCATGCCCTGCGCGACGCCTTCGAAGCGCAACACCGCGCGCCCGGCCGGCACCGCGATGGTGCGCGTCTCGGTGATCAAAGCATAACCACTCGGCCAGCGCGGATCCATGTCCCCCTGCCCGCGGGCCGGATCGCGGTAGAGCGTGACCGATACCTGATCGACATGATCCGAGGTCACCACGCGCTGCGCCACCGCCGGCGTCGCCGCCAACAATGCAAAGGCCAGAGCCAGCAAGGATGCGATCCGGCGAATCGGATCAGTAACGCGTATCGAACACCACGCTGAGCGACGCCTTGCCGTTCGCCGGCACCGGCACCTTCCATTCCATCCGGTCGGCCGAGACGCGCGTGCCGGTGATCGACTGCTCGACGATCCGCACATCGCCCCACAGCCCGTCCTGCGCCATGTCGACCGTCACCGGCGCGGGCCGCGCATTGGTGAAATCATAACGCATCGTCGTGCGCCAGCGGCTCGACGACAGGCGCTTGCGCTCGACCGTCACCGCCTGCCCCTTCACGTCGAAGGCATCGCCGGTGCGCAGCGACATTTGCGAGCCCATCGGCGTCGCCTCGATGCGATTCTCACCGACGAACTGCGGATCGCCCTGCGCATCGCGCATATAGACCCGGATCGTCCCCGAGGGCAGCTGGTCGCCGAGCCCGCCGCTCTTGCCGGTGGAGAATTTGATCACGCTCGCCGCGCTGCGCGGCTCGTCGGTCGTCGCCAGCCAGCCATTGACCCATTCATAGCTGCGCCGCGCCGGCGCACCCTTCACGTCGAGAAAGCTGACCTGCTTCTGCTGCGCATTGGCGACCGTCGTGCGCTCGGCCAGCGGATAGAGATAATAGTCGCCGAGCCGCTCGCGCGTGCCGCTCTCGGTGCCCGCGGCGTCGAGCCGCGATTCGCCGAGCCGCGAGAAATCGCCGCGTGTCGCATTGGGGTTGCCGGCAATCAGCAGGACATGCGCGTTGCGATAGGTCGTGCCGGTATTGTTGCTCAGCGTCACCCAGCCCTGCACGTCGACCGTCGCCTTCGCCTCGTCGAACAGCATGACATAGTCGCTGGTCCAGTTCATGCCCGGGGTCAGATAGGTCAGCGTCGTCGGGATGCGCCCGGCACGGTCGGCCTGCACCGTCACCGACAATGTCGGCCGCGCGCGCAGATTGTCGGGCACCTTGTCGAACACCACGCGCACCGGCAGCCCGTCGTCGCGCAGCACCTCGATGCGGTTGCCGATCTGCAGCACGATGCCGCCATTGGCCGCCAGCACCTTGGCCTGTTCACGCGTCTCGGAGCCGGTCGCCGGATTGGTACGGACGATGGTGATGACCGAGCCGACCGCTTTCTCCATCAGCTTGTCGGGCGAAAGCAGGTCGTAATCGAAATTCTGCTCGACCACGCCGAGCCCCGGCCCCGACAGCGTCACCGTCTCGGAACGGATCTGCGCCGACACATCGGGGAATTCCTGCCGCGTGCGGCCACCGGGCAGGTCAAGCTGGCGCTGGTCCTGCACCAGTGCCTGGCCATTCTGGTAGATCGTCACCGCGACATCGCCCTGCGCCGAAGCGCCCTGCGGCAATACCGCCTTCGTCGTATCGGGTGCGGTTTGCGCCGATGCCATGGCCGGCCAGATGAGCGCCGCCAGCATGATCCGTCCGCGCATCGTCACTCTCCCGCCGCCGTGCCGCGAGATGCTACGATCAACCACCGGCAACGCAACGAAAAAGGGACCGATCCGCGCTGGATCGATCCCTTTTCTGAAACCGGTAATGCGCCGCCTCAGCTGGCCGGCGTCTCCTCCGGCTTGATCAGCCGCGGACGGCCGCGCTTGCGCGGCGCCTCGGCCGGTGCCTCATCGCTGCTTTCGCTGGCGGAGACGGTCAACGCCGGCGGCAACAGCGCGGCATCGAAAGCGGCCGGAGCCTCGGCATCCTCGCGACGCGGGCGACCGCGACGACGCGGCTGCTCGACCGGGGCAGCTGCCTCTGCGACGGGTGCTACCGTCTCGACGCGCTCGACCGGCACCGGACGTTCGACACGCTCCGGGCGTTCGGCACGCTCGGGCCGCTCGACGCGCTCCGGGCGTTCGGCACGCTCGACACGCTCCGGGCGCTCGGCCCGGGCCGGCCGCTCGTTACGATCGGCGCGCGGCTCGTTGCGATCCTGCTCGTAGCGGGGGTTGTTGTTGCCCGCATTGTTGCCGCCGGCATTGTTGTTGCCGTTATTGCCATTGTGGCCGTTGCGCTCGGGACGATCCTGGCGGTCGCCGCGCGCCTGGCGATCGGGCTGCCGGTCCTGGCGCTGCGGGCGATCCTGCCGCTCGTAACCGCCATTGCCGTTGTTGCCGCCCTCAGCATTGCTATTGCCATTATACTGGCGCGGGCGCTCGTCGTCCTGCTGGTCGTCGCGGTTGCCCTGGTAATTGCCACCCTGGTTACCCTGATTCCCCTGGTTGCCCTGATAGGGAATGCCCTGGCCCTGGCGCTCGACGCGGGCGACAGGCTCGCCATCATCGTCATAGTCCTGCTCGTCCTCGTCGAACGACTGGCCGGACTGGCGGCGCGTTTCCTCGAAGCGCGAACGCGTCTCGGCGAGCACGCGGAAATAATGGTCCGCGAACTGCAGGTAATATTCGGTATTCACCCGATCGCCCTGCATCTGCGAATCGCGGGCGAGGTTCTTGTATTTCTCGAGCAACTGCGCCGCATTGCCACGCGCGCGACTGTCGATGCGGTTGCCATTGTCCTGGCGACCCGAATTACCTTGCGGGCGCTGCTGCTGCTGCCCGCCACGACCGCGACGGCGGCCGGCTTGACGATTGTTGATCAACTGTTGCTGTCCTCGTCCCTTAAAACCAACGCGGTCTCATGCTCCGAAAAAATAGGAGGCGTGCTCCCCGGGGGCCGCTCACCGACCATCGGTCGAGCGATCCTGCCACGGTCGCCGGACTGCAGCGACGTCATGACCGAAGAGACGGGCAACCGCCCGATTCCAACAACTTGATGTTGAGATCGCGTGCCCCTGTTCGGCTCATAGCCGGTGGCGCGACATTCGCCAAGCGGAATATTATATCCGCAGTGGATCGGGTCATGCCGCGACCAGCGCGCGCGGCCGCCCGGCAAGGTCGTGTCGCAGCGCGACGGTCAGCCCCTGTGCCGCCAGCAGCGCCGTCACCGCCTCGGCCTGGGTCGCGCCGATTTCGACGATCGCGACGCCGCCCGGGGCGAGCAGCGCGGGAAGCTGCGGCGCGATGATGCGATAGGCATCGAGCCCGTCGAGGCCGGCGAACAGCGCGGCGGCGGGTTCATGCGCGCGGACCTCGTCGGGGAGAGGCTCGGAAGTACCGATATAGGGCGGGTTGGCGAGGACCAGGTCGAACTGCTCCGCCACCCCCGCCGCCCAGTCGTCGTGGCGAAACGCCACCCGATCCGTCATCCCGAGCCGCGTCGCGTTGTCGCGCGCGCAGGCAAGCGCTGCGTCGGAGGCATCAATCCCCAGTCCGGTCGCCGCCGGCCATTGATCGAGCGCGGCGAGTAGCAACGTTCCCGGCCCGGTGCCGAGATCGAGGATGCGCGCCGGCGCCCGATCACCGAAATGGTCGATCGCCGCCTCGATCAGCGTCTCGCTGTCGGCGCGCGGGATCAGCACGCCGGGGCCGACCGCAAGGTCGATCGTCCAGAAGGCGCGCGTGCCGATGATATAGGCGATCGGCTCATGCGCGGCACGGCGCGCGACCAGCGCGGCGAAACCATCGGGAACCGGGTCGTCGAGGTGGCGCAGCAGCAATGCCTCGCGGCTCACCCCGAGCGCATGCGCCATCAACAGTTCGGCATCGAGCCGTGCGGTTTGGGAAAAGGTGAAGCGGGCGGCTGCTTCCGCGAGCGCTCTTCTCACTCCCTATCCCCTCCGGGGAGAGGGGCAGTCAGATTCGATGCCGTTTCCCACTGCCCTCTCACAACTTCGCTTCGCTCATCTGCACTCTCCCCAGATGGGGCTACGACATTCACACATCATTCGGGAGCGACGGCAAATCCTTCTCCCCTTGTGGGAGAAGGTGGCGCGAAGCGCCGGATGAGGGGGAGTCCAGAACGCGACGTCCGCGTCAGCCCCCCTCACCCTTCCCATCGCTTCGCGACGGGCCCCTTCCCTCTCCCACAAGGGGAGAGGGAGACTAAGCCCACCCCAAATATGTGAATCCAGTAGCCAGATGGGGAGAGGGCGAAAGATCACGCATCGAGGCTCGCCAGCCGTTCGGCCTCGTCCTCGGAGATCAGCGCGCCGAGCAGCTCGTCCATCTCGCCTTCGAGAATCTCAGGGAGCCGGTGCAGCGTCAGGTTGATGCGGTGATCGGTCACCCGGCCTTGCGGGAAATTATAGGTGCGGATGCGTTCCGAGCGATCGCCCGATCCGACCATCGACTTGCGCGCGCCGGCACGCTCGGCATGGAGCCGCTCGCGTTCCGCCTCGTAGAGTCGCGTGCGCAGCACCTTGAGCGCCTTGGCCTTGTTCTTGTGCTGCGACTTCTCGTCCTGCTGGATCACCACCAGCCCGGTCGGGATATGCACGATGCGCACCGCCGAATCGGTGGTGTTGACCGACTGGCCGCCCGGCCCGGACGAGCGATAGATGTCGATCCGCAGGTCCTTGGCCTCGTCGATCTGGACGTCGACCTCCTCGGCCTCGGGCAATACCGCGACGGTCGCCGCCGAGGTGTGGATGCGCCCGCCGCTTTCGGTCACCGGCACGCGCTGCACGCGATGCACGCCGCTTTCGAACTTCAACCGCGCGAACACGCCCTTGCCTTCGACCGAGGCGACGACTTCCTTATAGCCGCCCATCTCGGCCGGGCTGGCCGAGATCAGCTCGACCCGCCAGCCCTGCCGGTCGGCATAACGCTGATACATGCGCAGCAGGTCGCCGGCGAACAGCGCCGCCTCGTCGCCGCCGGTGCCGGCACGGATTTCGAGCATCGCGGCGCGCTCGTCGGCGGCGTCGCGCGGCAGCAGCGCCAGCGCCAGCGTGCGATCGGCCGCCTCGAGCCGGGTCTGGTTCTCGTGCAGTTCCTCGGCCGCCATCTGGCGCAGCTCGGCATCGCCATCCTGCGACATATGCTGGAGCGAGGTCGCCTCGGCACGCAACCGGCGCACTTCGCCCGCCGCGCGCGCGACGGGTTCGAGCTCGGCATATTCCTTCGACACTGCGACGAAGCGGTCGGAGGCGAGTTCGCCGGTCGCCATCAGCGCCTGCAACTCGTCGCGCCGCGCCTCGATCTGCGCGATCCGGTCAGCGGAGATGCGCGTCATTGCGGCGCTGCAATTCCATCGAGACCCGCCAGCATCGTCGCGAGGAAATGGCTCCTGCCGACGCCCTCGCCCGATTCGATATCGACCAGCCGCCGCTTGATCTGCTCACCGGACTTGAGGCTGCGGATGGTGACCTCCTGATTGGTGATCTCGTCGTCACCGACGATGACGACATAGGCCGCACCGCTCGCATCGGCACGCTGCATCCGCTTCTTGAGATTGCCGCGGAACGCCATGTCGCAATATGCCCCCTTACGCCGCATCGTCGCAATCAGACGGGTGCAGAACTGCTCTGCCTCGGTGCCGACCGGAATGATCACGAATTCCGGCTTTTCGGTCGCCGGCTCGTCGATCAACATCGCCAGCCGCTCGACCCCGGCCGCCCAGCCGACACCCGGCGTCTCGTTCCCGCCGAGCGAGCCGATCAGCCCATCATAGCGCCCCCCGGCCAGCACCGTACCCTGCGACCCCAGCCGCTCGGTGATGAACTCGAACGCGGTGTGGCGATAATAATCGAGCCCGCGCACCAGCCGCGCATTGCGCGTCCAGGCGACGCCGGCGGCATCGAGCCCGGCCGTCACCGCGTCGAAAAAGTCGCGCGCCTCGGGCGTGAGATAGGCGTCGATATCAGGGGCAGCATCGGCGATCGGCCGGTCGCGCGGGTCCTTGCTGTCGAGGATGCGCAGCGGGTTCTTGTCGAGCCGCGTCACGCTGTCGTCCGACAAATCGCCGCGATGCGCCTCGAAATGTGCGACCAGCGCGGCGCGCCACGCGTCGCGCGTTTCCGCGTCGCCCAGCGTATTGAGCTGCAACGTCACGCCGTCCGAAATGCCGAGCTCGCGCAGCAACTGGTCGGCGAGCACCAGCAGCTCGACGTCCGCCGCCGGTTCGGCCGCGCCGATGATCTCGGCGTCGATCTGGTGGAACTGGCGGAAGCGACCCTTTTGCGGGCGCTCATAACGGAACACCGGCCCCGAGGTCGCCAGCTTCAGCGGCGCATATTGCTGCCAGCCCTCGGTCAGATAGGCACGGCAGATGCCCGCGGTGAACTCCGGCCGCAGCGTCAACGAATCGCCGCCGCGATCGGGGAAGGTGTACATTTCCTTCGACACGACATCGGTCGTCTCGCCGATCGAACGCGCGAACACCTGGGTATCCTCGAACACCGGAATATCGACGCGCTGAAAGGCGTAGAGCCGGCGGACATGCTCGAACGCCTCCAGCACGCGCGCGAAGCGGCGCTGCTCGTCGCCGAAAATGTCCTGTGTGCCGCGAATGCGGCGGGGGGTCTCTATGCGCGCCATGTTGGCGGCGCTCTCTAGTAGAGCGCGCGGCCAAGCGCTAGCACCGCGTGAAATTCCCTCTCCCGCCCGGTATAAAAACGACGAGGAAACACCTTATGGCCCTCAATCTCGGCAAGAGGATCGCGCCGCCGCGCTTCGTGATGTTCGTCCTGGTGTTCATCATCGCGCTGTTCGTGGCGATCCCGCCGCTCGGCTGGGGTCGCGGCGCGATGGCGGCGTTCGACGTCGCAAGCGCGCTGTTCCTGATCGCGATCTGGCCGCTACACCGCAAGGGTACTGCCGCGCAGATGCGCAAGTCCGCCGCGGACAACGACGCCAACCGCACGCTGCTGCTCGGCATCACCGGGCTGACGATGGTCATCATCCTTGTCGCCGTTGCCAAGGAATTGCAGAGCAAGAGCGATGCGAAGGTCATCGCGCTGGTCATCGCCACGCTCATCCTCGCCTGGCTGTTTTCCAACATCGTCTATGCGCTGCACTATGCGCATCTGTTCTATTCCGACTGCGACGGCGACGGCAATGACAGCGGCGGGCTGGAATTCCCCAAATGCGCCGAACCCGATTATTGGGATTTCATCTATTTCAGCTTCACGCTCGGCATGACCTTCCAGACCAGCGACGTGGAAATCTCGTCGCGGCGCATGCGGTTGAACTCGCTCGGCCAGTGTCTCGCCGCCTTCGTGTTCAATCTCGGCGTGCTTGCCTTCACCATCAACACGCTGGGCAGCGGTGGCTGACCATGGGGAAAAAGGACCATTTCGGGCGTGTGGACGAGCATGTGACACTTGCCTACATCACGTCGCTTACTCTTCTTTCGAAAGCGCCCGCATGAACCTTCGTCTGCTTGCCGCCCTGCTTTTGTCGACCGCTGCAATTGCCCCCGCCCTTGCCGAGAATTCGCGGCCGCAGCCCGTTCCTTATGTCGATACCATCCCGGCGGCGCGCGACGTGCCCTATCCCGGCATGATGACGCTCGACATCGACGCGACCGACACCGAGCGCGGCATCTTCACCGTCAAGGAAACGCTCACCGTCGCAGGCGGCGGGCATATGGTGCTGCTCTTCCCGAAATGGCTGCCCGGCGCGCATAGCCCGCGCGGCGAGCTCGACAAGCTGGCCGGGGTGCGGATCAGCAGCGGCGGCAAGCGCATCGAGTGGACCCGCGATCCGGTCGATGTGTTCGCCTATCACATCGACGTGCCGCAGGGCGCCAAGGCGCTCGACATCGACCTTCAGTTCATCTCGGCGACCAAAGGCGACCAGGGCTCGATCGTGATGAGCCCGGCGATGCTGC
This sequence comes from Parasphingomonas halimpatiens, assembly GCF_036663795.1. NCBI lineage: Bacteria > Pseudomonadati > Pseudomonadota > Alphaproteobacteria > Sphingomonadales > Sphingomonadaceae > Parasphingomonas > Parasphingomonas halimpatiens. The sequence goes on along the minus strand of NZ_JAXOJP010000007.1, from coordinate 169,878 downwards.
GACTCCAGCCCAATTCGATGAGCCTCTACCCGGCCGGCTATTTCACCCGCCAGATCCCGGTGAAGATGACGGTGAAATATCCCGAAGGTTTCAAGGCGGCGAGCGGCTTGCCGTCAAAGGCGGTCGGTTCGACCTACAGCTATGACCTGACGAGCTATGAGACGCTGGTCGATTCGCCGATCCTTGCCGGCCGCTATTACAAGGCGTTCGAGCTCACCCCGCGCGTGACGCTCGACACCTTCGCCGACACCCCCGACCAGCTCGCCGCCAAGCCCGAGCAGATCGCCGCGCACACCCGGCTCGTCGAACAGGCGGTCAAGGCGTTCGGCGCGCAGCATTACGACCATTATCACTTCCTGCTGTCGATCAGCGACCAGCTCGGCGGGATCGGGCTGGAGCATCATCGCAGCTCGGAAGACGGCACCCGCCCCGGCTATTTCACCGAATGGGACAGCAGCACGGGCTCGCGCAACCTGCTGCCGCACGAATTCACCCATAGCTGGGACGGCAAGTTCCGGCGCGGCGCCGATCTGTGGACGCCCGACTATCGCACGCCGATGCGCGGCTCCTTGCTGTGGGTCTATGAGGGGCAGACGCAATTCTGGGGTTATGTCCTCCAGGCGCGTTCGGGCCTCGTCTCGAAGCAGGATACGCTCGACCAGATCGCGGCGACTGCCGCCTTTTACGACACCAACCCGGCGCGGCAGTGGCGCGACCTCGTCGACACGACCAACGATCCGGTCATCTCGTCGCGCCGGCCCAAGGGCTGGACCAGCTGGCAGCGCAGCGAGGATTATTATTCCGAAGGCCAGCTCGTCTGGCTCGAGGTCGATTCGCTGCTGCGCGAACAATCGAAGGGGACGAAATCGATCGACGATTTCGCCCAGGCCTTTTTCGGCATCAACGACGGCGACTGGGGCGAGGTGACCTACACGCTCGACGACGTCGCCGCGACGCTCAACACGATCCAGCCCTATGACTGGAAGGGGCTGCTCACCCGCCGCCTGACCGAACATGGCGAGGGCGCCCCGCTCTCGGGTCTGACGCGCAACGGCTATCGCCTGGTCTATACCGACACCCCGGCGCCAACCTTCAAACAGGGCGAAAAAACCCGCAAGACCACCGATTTCACCTATTCGCTCGGCTTCGTCGTCAATCCCACAGGCGAGCTCACCAGCGTGCTGTGGCAGGGCCCCGCCTTCGCGCAGGGCCTGACGATCGGCGACACGATCGTCGGGGTCAACGGCATGATCTGGTCGGACGAGCGGATGAAGACCGCGATCATCCAGGCCAAGGACAGCAAGGAGCCGATCCACCTGCTGGTCAAGGCCGGCGAGCGACTGCGCGATATCGCCATCGACTATCATGGCGGGCCGCGCTATCCGCACCTCGAAAAGATCGGCAGCGGCGAGACGGGTCTCGACAGATTGCTGGCGGCAAAGTGAGGGGAGCCACCCACCACCGCGTACCCTGATCCTGTCGCAGCCCCCGGCCGCGACAGGCCGGGGCGCCCGGCAGCGAGCAGAGCCACACCCATGAACATCGACATGATCCCCGTCGGCGACAATCCGCCCGAGAGCCTCAACGTCATTATCGAAGTGCCGGTCGGTGGCGAACCGGTGAAGTATGAGTTCGACAAGAAGTCGGGCGCATTGTTCGTCGACCGCATCCTCCACACCCCGATGCGTTACCCGGCGAATTACGGCTTCGTGCCGCACACCTTGTCGCCCGACGGCGACCCGCTCGATGCGCTGGTCATCGCGCGCTCGCCGTTCATACCTGGCAGCGTCGTCCGCGTGCGCCCGATCGGCGTGCTCAAGCTCGAGGACGAGGCCGGTGGCGATGAGAAGCTGATCACCGTGCCGGTCGACACGACCTTCCCTTATTACACCGATGTCGGCGAGCGCGGCGATCTGCCGTCGATCGTGCTCGCGCAGATCGAGCATTTCTTCACCCACTATAAGGATCTCGAGCCCGAAAAGTGGGTGCGGATCGGCAGCTGGGGCGATGCCGAGGAAGCGCGCACGATCGTCATGGACGCGATCGCCGCCGCCAAGGCCGCGAAGAAGAAGGCCAAAAAGAAGAAGGACTGATACCAGGCCTCGCGGATCGGCACCTTTAGCCCTCCGCTGAAGGGCTCCGGCGTTCACACATCATTCGAGAGCGGCGACAAAATCCTTCTCCCCTTGTGGGCGTCTTGGCGCGTGACGGGTCGAAATGCTCCCCCGGAGCATTTCTCAATCATGCCGGGGGCATGATTGACCCGGCACGCGACAAAACGGGTGGCGCGAAGCGCCGGATGAGGGGGAGTCGCGAACGCGACGTCCGCGTCAGTCCCCCTCACCCTTCCCATCGCTACGCGATGGGCCCCTTCCCTCTCCCACAAGGGGAGAGGGAGAATACGCCGCCCCAATTGTGAGAACCCGGTAGCCCGTAAGGGGAGCTTGAGAGAGCCCTACTGGCTGGGATTCGGTATGATATCAGGTCTCACAGGCGTGAGCGCTGCGATCCAACCCCTCCCGTTCGCCGGGCGGGTTGGGGCGCAGCGTTCCGCAGGTACATCTCGATGACCGCCATCGCCGCGCCGATTCAACCGACGGCGCCGCTACCTTATGCTCGCCGGCATGACAGCGCGCACCCTTTGTGAGACCCGCCGTCGTGCTGAAAATGCGCGGCTCCGGCCCCGGCACGTGCTGCACAAGGGGGCGATGCCGGCCGACGGCCGCGTGCTGATGGATCGCGCACGCCTTCCCGCCCGCCGAGCGCCAATCAAGGCCATGAACAGTTCAGGCTATTCGCATAATGCGCTCAGTAACGCCCAGTCCTCGGAATCGCCGCCAGCGCCCGCGCCATTGACCGCCCGAGGCGCGCGGTGTTGGGATTCGCGACATTTTCGTCGCCTCGTCATCACAACGCGGCGATCCAACTCCACGAAAACGCGACCCCATCCCCTCGCAAAATGGCCCCTTTACTTGCAACGCATGACACACACGACTTGCGCAATAGTTGAGCAAGGCACGCCTGCCGGCGCGAACTGCGCGTGATTCAAATCGCCAGCTCTCCCGGTAGAAGCAGGGCCACGGTCATCCCCGTCGCCGCTCTTTCCCATCGTCCGATAGCGCTACTTCTTCGCGCGCTTCTTCCTGGCCGGCGCGCGCAGCCCGGCCGCGACGCCGAGGCTCGCCCATTCGCGCAGCGCATCGGCATCGTCATAGACATCGTCGGGCGCGCGGCGATAGTTCATCGAATCGACGCGACCGTCCTTGGATGTCATGGTGAAGCGCGGACACTCGGCCGCATCCCAGGTCGCGTCGCTTTCGGCATCGGCCTTGAACCACAGCAGGTCGTCGGCGACGATCGCGAAGATTGTGCCGTCGAGATAGAGCGTCGCGCCGCCCATCATCTTGCGCATCGTCACCGTGCCGCGCGGCGCCATCGCTTCCTCGACCCAGTCGATCAGGCCCTGGTCGAACGCCATCAGCGACCCGCCGTCAGCTTGAGCCCGGCAATGCATGCCACCACGCCGAGGATCAGCAGCAGCCGCGGCAGGCTCGCCGGCTCCTGATACCAGGCGATGCCGACGATCACCGTGCCGAGCGCGCCGATCCCGCCCCACACGGCATAGGCCGTGCCCATCGGGATCGAACGCGAGGCGACTTCGAGCAGCCCCATCGACAGCGCGACCGAGGCTAGGAAACCAAGCGTCCAGGGCAGGTTGCGGAAACCGTCGACGTTGCGCAGGCAGGTCGTGAAACCGATCTCGAACAGCCCGCCGATCACCAGCCAGACCCACGCCATCAGCCGCGCCCCGCCAGTTTCGCCAGCGCCGCGCCCGAGACGCGGTTGACGGTCCATTCGTCCAGCGCCTCGGCCCCCATCGCGCGATAGAACTGGATCGCGCGCTCGTTCCAGTCGAGCACCGCCCATTCGAAGCGTGTGCAGCCACGATCGACCGCGATCCCGGCGAGATGGCGCAACAGCGCGCTGCCGACACCCGATCCGCGCGCCTCGGGCGTGACGTAAAGGTCTTCGAGATACAGCCCCTTCCACCCCGTCCAGGTCGAGAAGTTGTGGAAGAACAGCGCCATGCCCAGCGGTGTCCCGTCACGCTCGGCGATCACCGCCTCGGCGACCGGGCGCTCGCCGAACATCGCCTCATGGAGCAGGTCTTCGGTCGCCACGACCTTGTCGGATTCGCGCTCGAACGCAGCCAGTTCGCGCACGAAATGGAGGATCGTCGCCACGTCGCCCGGCATGGCAGCCCTGATCGTCACGCTCATATTGCTGCCTCCGTATCTGAAATATGCGCCGGGCGGTGACGCGCGGCGATGATGCACCCGCTGATGATGAAGGCCGCACCGGCCATGGTATAAGGCGAGAGCCGCTCGCCGAACACCAGCCAGCCGAGCGACGCCGCCCAGATCAGCGACGTGTATTCGGTCGGCGCGAGGTAACTCGCCTCGCCGCGCGCATAGGCCCAGGACAGCAGCAGCAGCGATGCCGTCGCCAGCGCCGCGGCGCCGATCAGCGCCGGTGCATGATGCGCCTCGGGGATCACCGCCAGCCACGGCGCGGCGAGCGCGAGCAGCGCGGCGACGATGATGCTCTGGAAGAAGGCGATCTCGATCGGCCCGGCGACCTGCGCCTGTTGCCGCATCAGGATGATGTTCCACGCATAGCACACCGCCGACACCAGCACCGCTATGGCGCCGAGAAAGGCGCTATGCCCGAGATGGGCCTGCGCCTGGCCGAGCAGGATGACGCCGACGCCGACCAGTGCGAGCAGCGACGCAGCGATCGCGGCGCGGCTGATCCGTTCCTTGAGCAGGATCGCGGCGAGGAACAGCGCGATCAGCGGCGCGATGAAAGCGAGCGAGATCGCCTGCGCCATGGGTACCCGCGCCAGGCCCCAGAAAAAGGTCACCGCCATCACCGCCGATACCGCGCCGCGCACCAGATGCACGCGTAATACGCCGCTGGCCGGCAGGGCGGTACGCGTGACGAGGAAAAGTACCCCGCTGAGCGCAGCGCCGGCAACGCTGCGCCACAGCAACGCGTTGTACGCGCCGATCGCCAGGCTCAGCCCCTTCATCACCGCGTCCATGCACGAGAAGACGGCGATGCCGAGCGTCGCGACAGCGAAGGCAATGAGGGCGTTCGGGCTTTTCATCGCTGCCCGATAGCGCGGCGTTCGGCCTACGTCACCGGGCACGATCACGCCCGACGCGCCGGCGCTGCCGTCAGCTGATGGTCGGCGGCACCCCGCCACCGGCGCGCATCGGGGCGGGCATATATTCCGGAATATCGCTGCGCAGCGTGGTCGGCGGCGGTGGCGCCGTCACGACATCGGCAGGATCGGGCCCCACATCCGGCGCCGGAGCCGCGTCGGGCGCTGGTGCGGCATCGGGTGCGGGTTCAGGAGCGGCCTTGGCCGTGCTGGTCGCCGCCACGGTCGCGTTCGATGCGTCGGGCGCGTCCGGACCCGGAATCAACAGCCCGATCATCAGCCCGATGACGATCACGATTGGCAAAGCCCATTTCATGGCAATGACATGCCACAAAACGGTTAGCGTCAGACTAACGCTGCGCCCGCCCGTTCAGGCCGATAGGTCGATCCCAACGCCCGAGCCGTGGCTCACTCCGCCGCGACGGCCTCGCGCGCCGCATCCGCCGCGTCGATCTCGGCCGCCTTGGCCTCGACCAGCTTGACGATATGCTCGATCATGTCCTCGCTCTGCACATGATGGTCGGTGACCCCCGACAAATAGACCATGTGCTTGCCATTGCCGCCGCCGGTCAGGCCGATATCGGTCTCGCGCGCTTCGCCGGGACCGTTGACGACGCAACCGAGCACGCTGAGCGACATCGGCGTGCGGATATGCTGCAAGCGCTCTTCCAGCGCCTGCACGGTGCGGATCACGTCGAAGCCCTGCCGCGCGCAGCTCGGGCACGACACCACGCGCACGCCGCGGTTGCGGATGCCGAGCGCCTTGAGGATCTCGAAGCCGACACGGACCTCTTCCTCGGGCTCGGCGGAGAGCGAGACGCGGATCGTGTCGCCGATGCCGTACCACAGCAGCGAGCCGATCCCGATCGCGCTCTTGACCGTGCCGCCGACGAAACCGCCGGCCTCGGTGATCCCGAGATGCAGCGGGCAATCGACCACTTCGGCGAGTTGCTGATAGGCGGCGACCGCGAGGAACAGGTCGGAGGCCTTAACCGCGACCTTATATTCGTGGAAATCATGGTCCTGCAGGATCTTGATATGGTCGAGCGCGCTCTCGACCAGCGCCTCGGGGCACGGCTCGCCATATTTTTCGAGCAGATCCTTTTCGAGGCTGCCAGCATTGACGCCGATGCGGATCGCACAGCCATTGGCCTTGGCGGCGTTGATCACTTCCTTCACGCGCGCTTCCGAGCCGATATTGCCCGGGTTGATGCGCAGGCACGCCGCTCCGGCATCGGCCGCCTCGAGCGCGCGCTTGTAGTGGAAATGGATGTCGGCGACGATCGGCACGCGGCTCGCGCGGACGATCTGCTTGAGCGCGGCGGTGCTCTCGACATCGGGGCACGACACCCGGATGATGTCGACGCCGGCATCCTCGCAGCGGCGGATCTGGTCGATCGTCGCGCGCGGGTCTGACGTCGGCGTGTTGGTCATCGTCTGAACGGTGACCGGCGCATCGCCGCCGACGGGGACGTTGCCGACCATGATCTGGCGGCTGGTACGGCGCGTGATATCGCGCCAGGGACGGACGGACATGGGAGTGTTTCCTTACGCTTCGCCGGCCTTATAGCGCGGCTCGACCCCGTCGCGATAGCGCCGACTGCCACGAATGCGTTCGCCGCCGACGAGATCGACGGTGAAGTCGCCGCTGCGCTCGGTCGCGATGCGCCGGATCGCGGCGCGGCGCACCAGATGGCTGCGGTGGACGCGCACGAAGTCGGCGCCCAGCTCGGCCTCGACCGCGGCCAGCGTCGCGCGGTGGAGCAAGGTGCGCGCGCCCCAGCCGAGCTCGACATAATTGCCCGCGGCGGAGACCCGGTCGACCTCGTCCACCGGCACGTGATGCGTCACCGCGCCGTCGCTCACCGCGAGCGTGCGCCGCGCTTCGACTGGCGGCGTCGCGGCACGGTCGAGCAACCACTGCGCCAACAGCGCGAGCCCGGCAAATTGCAGGAAGCTACCAAGATCCTTGCGATATTCGTAAAGCAGCGGGTTCTCTATGCCGACCATGAAGCGATAATGCTGCCCTTCCACGGCGTAGGCCGGGATACGGATCGCGACCATCAAGCCGATATGCCACAGCGACGCCGGCACGCTCGCTGCCGCGACGATCAGCGCGATCGCCCAATAGGGCAATGTCGCCCGCCGCAGGCGCATGACCAACCACCAGATCAGCGGCACCTCGGTCAGCCAGGCGACGATGCTGCTGGCCTCCCACAGCCAGACATGCGCGGTGGTGACGCGGACGCCTGCGGCGGCGAAATCGCTGATCATCGAGGTGGCGTTGGCGACCATGATCACGGCGAGAATCACCACGAAGCCCAGCCCGAGCAACCGCGCGAGCCGCCGCTGCGCCCCGTTCATCCCGCGCCACCCGCCGCTCGTCCCCTGTGCCTTCACCATCGTCCCGTCGAAACCGCCGCCTGCCCCTCTCCGATACCGGGGAGAATGACCGCCCGCTAGCCATTCGCCATCGCATCATCGGCAATTTGAAGGGCACGGCATGCAACGCCATTACGGGATGGACTGGCTCAGGATCGGCGCGTTCGCGCTGTTGATCCTCTATCATGTCGGCATGGTCTTCGTGCCATGGGGCTTCCACATCAAGACCGCGCAGCCGGCGGCGTGGGTCGAGATACCGATGCTGCTCACCAACCCGTGGCGCTTGACCCTGCTGTTCGTCGTTTCGGGTTTCGCCAGCCGCGCGCTGCTCTCGGCATCGTCGGGGCTCGGCGGGTTTCTAAAGAACCGCAATGCGCGGCTGCTGCTGCCGCTCGCCTTCGGCGTGGTGGTGATCGTGCCGCCGCAGACCTGGGTCGAACTGACCACGCAGCACGGCTATACGCAGGGCTTCGGCTGGTTCTGGCTGCATGATTATTTCCGCTTCGGCACGCTCGCGACGATCATCATGCCGACCTGGAACCATCTGTGGTTCGTCGTCTATCTGTGGGTCTATACACTCGCGCTGTGCCTGCTCGCGCTGCTCCCCGGCACGAACCGGCTGCAGTGCACCTTCGACCGGCTGTTCGGCGGAACCCGCGCGCTGTGGCTGCCGCTTGCCTTTCTGCTCGTCACGCAATGGTGGCTGTTCCACCGCGAGGACGACACGCATGACCTGTTCAACGACGGACTCGCCCATCTGCAATATTTCCCCGCCTTCCTGTTCGGTTTCGGGCTGGCCGGGTCGCGGCGCACGATGGACGGATTGTCGCGGCACTGGAAACTGTCCGCGGCGATCGCGCTGGCCAGTTACGCGACGATCGCGGGGCTGCTGATCGCCTGGCCCGATTTCAGCTTTCCGACCCACGCCGTCGCGACCGCCTTTCGTCTCGCGCGCGAGCTCGAAAGCTGGGCCGCAATCGCCGCGCTGATCGGGCTGGCGGAACGCTTCCTTGATCGCGACAACCGCTGGCGCGCGACGCTCGCCGAGGCGACCTTTCCCTTCTACATCATCCATCAGACGATCATCGTCATGGTCGAATACTGGCTGCGTCCGCTGCACATCGACGCGCTGGCCGAGTTCGCCATCCTCGTCCCCGCGACGGTGGCGGGGTGCTGGGCCTTCTATCTCATCGGTCGCCGGATCGGGGCGCTTCGGCCGTTCATCGGCTTGAAGCGGCACCCGCGCGCGGCTAGCGACGCCCGGCATGATCGAAAAGCCGACCTCGACGCTGGCGGTCCCTGGTGGCGCCGGGCGGATCGAACACGACCCGACCTCGCCTGACCGCGACGGCGGCGCCGAACCCTTCCGCGCCGCCGCTCGTTGGGCGCGGTGATGACCAGGCACTACGGCATGGACTGGCTCAGGATCGGCGCCTTCGCGTTGCTGATCCTCTACCATATCGGCATGGTCTTCGTGCCGTGGGACTTTCACGTGAAGACCGCCCAACCCAATGCCTGGGTCGAGATTCCGCTGCTGCTGACCAACCCGTGGCGCCTGACGCTGCTGTTCGTGGTATCCGGCTATGCGAGCCGCGCGCTGTTCGCCCGGTCGGGCAGCGTTCGCGCCTTCCTCGCCAACCGCAACATGCGGCTGCTCGTGCCGCTGGCCTTTGGCGTTGCCGTCATCGTGCCGCCCCAGACCTGGGTAGAGCTGACCACCCAGCATGGCTATAATGGCGGCTTCCTCCACTTCTGGACGCACGACTATTTCAGCTTCGCGACACGCGACGGCGTGCCGATGCCCGACTGGAACCATCTCTGGTTCGTCGGCTATCTCTGGGCCTACACCATTGCCCTCGCCGCGCTGATCCTGGTCCCCGGCACGGCGCGGCTACAGCGGCCCTTCGATTGGCTGTTTCACAGCCGGCGCGCCGTGCTGCTGCCGCTCGGCTTCCTGCTGGTGACGCAATATCTGCTGTTCCAGCGCATCGCCGACACCCAGGATCTGATCGACGACCCGCTCGCCCATCTGCAATATTTCCCCGCCTTCCTGTTCGGCTTCGGCCTCGCCGGCTCGCCCGCGGTGCTTGCCGGTCTGGCGCGCCACTGGAAATTGTCGGCGGCCATCGCCGTGGCAAGTTTCGCCATACTCGCCACCTTGACCTGGGCGGCGATCGCCGCGCAGCCGCTCACGCTCGGCGGTGCCAGTCTGTCGTGGGACAATCTCACCCGCCTCTCGCGGGTGGCGCGAGTGGTCGACGTATGGGCGGCGATCGCCGCGCTGATCGGCATCGCCGAGCGCTTTCTCAATCGCGACGGTGCGTGGCGCACGGTGCTGGCCGAGGCGGTGTTCCCCTTCTACATCATCCACCAGACGATCATCGTGCTGGGCGAATATTGGCTGCTGCCGCTGAAACTGAGCCCGTTTACCGAGTTCGCCATCCTCCTGCCGGTGACGATCGCCGGATGCTGGATCTTCTATCTCGTGGGGCGCCGGATCGGCTGGCTGCGCCCGCTGATCGGGTTGAAGAGCACGGCGCACGCGCCTACGCCCCCGCGCCATGACCAACATGCAAAACTGGACGCTGGTGATTCACGGCGGCGCGGGGGTGATCGAGCGGGACACGACATCGCCTGAGACCGACGCCGCCGTACGCGACGCGCTCAGCCGCGCGCTCGATGCGGGAAGCGGCATCCTCGCCACCGGCGGCACGGCACTCGATGCGGTCGAGGCGGCGGTAGCGGTGCTCGAGGACGATCCGCATTTCAATGCCGGGCGCGGATCGGCCTTCACCTTCGACGGGAGCAACGAGCTCGACGCCGCGATCATGGATGGCGCAACGCGCGCCGCCGGCGCGGTCGCTGGCGTCACCGCGACCCGCCATCCGGTCGCGCTCGCCCGCGCGGTGATGGAGCAGAGCGCGCACGTTCTGCTCGGCGGCGCTGGCGCCGATGCCTTTTCACGCGAACACGGCCTCGAACAGGCCGATGCCGCATGGTTCGCGACGCCCGAACGGCGACGCCAGCTCGACGAGCTCAAGGCCGGCGGCGGCAAATTCGACGTCGACATGAAATATGGCACGGTCGGCGCGGTCGCGCGCGACGTGCATGGCCATGTTGCCGCCGCCACCTCGACCGGCGGCGTGACGGGCAAGCGCTGGGGCCGGATCGGCGATTCGCCGCTGATCGGCGCCGGCACCTATGCCGACGACCGCGCCTGCGCGGTATCGTGCACCGGCGCGGGCGAGTATTTCATCCGCCTCGGCGTCGCGCACGAGATTGCCGCGCGTGTCCGCCTTGCCGGCGAGGGCGTCCAGGCAGCGGTCGAGGCGGTGATGGGCGAAGTGGCGGCGCTGGGCGGCACCGGCGGGGTGATCGTCGCCGGCGCCGATGGCACGCCGGCGTGGCATTTCACCACGCCCGGCATGTATCGCGGCCGGGCCGATGCCGACGGCACGCGCGTGGTGGCGATCTACGGCGACGAGTGACGCCGGCGCCGGCCGACATGGTTAACGCTTCGGCAACCGCTTTCGCGGATATCCCGTAACGCCGGGCGCCGCGCCCGGCGACGGGGAACTGCCATGACGACGACCATCCGCCCGCACGAGATCGCCACCCTGCTCGATCGCGCGCCTGCCGGCATCAAGCTGTTGTCGCTCGACTGCTTCGACACGTTGCTGTGGCGCGCGACCGAGCTGCCGCAGGACGTGTTCGCCGAGTTCGGCGATGCGGGCGGCGGGATCGAAGGCCGCGTCGCCGCCGAGAAAACCGCGCGCTATCGCCGGGCACGCCGCGACGGCAAGGTCGAAGCCAGCATCGAGGAAATCCACGCCGCGCGCGCCGGGCGGCCCGACCCCGACGGCGTCGCGCGCGAGCTCGCGCTGGAAGCGCGCCATTGCTACGCCTTTGCGCCGACCGTCGCGCTGATCGAAGCCGCCAAAGCTGCCGGGCTCGGCGTGATTGTCGTCAGCGACACCTATCTGTCCGAGCCGCAGCTGCGCGCACTGATCGCCAGCGCCGCCGGCGACGATGTCGCGGCGCGGATCGATCGCATCTTCTGTTCGTCCGAACATGGCGTTTCCAAGGGCGAAGGTCTGTTCAAACCCGTCCTCGCCGCGCTCGGCGTGCCCGCTTCGGCGATCCTCCATGTCGGCGACAACCCGCATGCCGATGGCGTAGCGGCAGATGCCGCCGGCCTGCATGCCGTCCATATCGAACAGTTCGACGCCGCCACCAGCAAGCGGCTGCGGCTGGAAGCGGCCGCTTCGGTGATGGTCGATCCCGCGACACGCGTGTCGAAGCCCGCAATCCAGCCACATCGCGCGGCGCTGGCGCTGCGTCAGGCCGGCGACCCCGCCTGGTGTCTCGGCCATGACGTGTTCGGCCCGCTGTTCGACGCCTTCGCACGCTGGATCGGCGACGAGGCGACCGCCCTCGCCGCCGCGACCGGGCGCCCGGTCAAGCCGGTGTTCGTGCTGCGTGACGGCTTCCTGCCCCACCGCGTCTTCGAAGCGCTGGGCGGCAACGGCACGGCGGTCGCGATCAGCCGCTTCACCGCGCGCCGCGCCAGCTTTACCGACGAAAGTGCGATCCACGACTATCTCGATAGCGAGGAAACCGACCGGCTCGACGCGCTCGCGCCGCAGCTCGGCCTGTCCGAGGTCGAGGCGCGCAAGATCGGCGCCACTGGCCGCGCTTTCCGCAGCAACGTGCTCCGGCCCGACCGGGTCGGCCAGATCCTCGGACGCAGTGCCGCCTTTGCCAAACGCCTCGTCACGCATGTCGTGCGCGAAGGCCAGGTTGAGCGCGGCGACGTCGTGATGCTGGTCGATCTCGGCTATCATGGCAGCGTCCAACGGCTCATCACCCCGCTGCTCGAAGAGACACTCGGCGTGACGGTCGAGGGTCGCTATCTGCTGCTGCGCGATTCCGGCCCGCTCGCCGTCGCCAAGCGCGGCCTGTTCGATTCGCGCCATTATGACCATCGCGCGCTCGCCGCGCTCAGCCGTCAGATCGCGATCGTCGAACAAATCGCTACCTCGGGGGCGGGCTCGGTGATCGACTATGCCGAAAATGGCCGCGCGGTTCACCGTGCCAACCGCGTCTCGCCGGCGCAAGCCGAGACCCGCGACGCAATCCAGGCCGGCATCATCGCCTTCACGCGGACCGCGCCAGCGGCAGTCCACCGCCCGCCCGTGTCCGACGATGCCGAGGGCCGCCGCCGCATGGCGATGGCGATCCTTGCGCGCCTGCTTTTCCTGCCCCAGGCCGAAGAGATAGCGCTGTTCGGCACCTTCGAGCACGACGTCAATCTCGGCACCGACGACCTGCTCGGGCTGGTCGACGACGCGAGTGCCGGCGCCGGGCTCAGGCGGCGCGGGCTGCCCTATCTGCGCTCGGTCGACCGCATGTTCCTGCCCGGCGAGCTGCAGCGCCATGGCCTGCCGCTCAGCCTGTCGCTGTTCGCCGGCAATTGCCTCGAACTCGACCTGCGCAGCGGCGACTTCAACGTCGCCGCGCTGCCCGTGCCGGTGCTGATGGTCGACGCGATGCGCCAGATGACCGGCAGTTTCGACGCCTATGCCACGCATGAGGGATATCACGCGCTGACCATCCCCGTGGGCGATGCGCAATTCAGCGTCGGCGTCCAGATCGGCCTCATCGCCAGCGTGATCCAGCTCGACGAGATCGCATTCTACCGCGTCAGCGATTTCCAGCGCATCAAGGGGCCACCGCCGCGCCCGATCGCCGCCGTGCCCGTTCACGACGCGATGACGCGCATCGCCGACGATCTGTGGCAATGCCACGAAAACAGCCTCGTTTTCGTGTCGCCGCCGGCGATGGCGAAGCCCGAGCCGTTGCTGCTGTCGCTGGTATTCCGGCCGGTCGTGACGCGTCCCGCGGTCGCGCTGCGCGCCGTAGCCTAAGCGCAGCGGGCGCCTTATAGCCGCCCCGATGAGTCGCATTGTAACCGCCGCCACGATCGGTGCCTTCGTCGCCACGATCGGCCTGTCCGCTCCCGCTTCGGCCTATTGGGAATATGGCCATGAGACGGTCGGCGAGATCGCCATGGCCAACGTTACCCCGGCGACGCGTCTTGCAGTCCGCCGCCTGCTGGCAACCTCGGCATCGCTCGGCACGCCCGAATGCCCCGCTACGACGATCGAGCGCGCCAGCACCTGGGCCGATTGTGTCAAGAAACTGAAGACCGGCGATGGCAAGCCGCGCTTCGGCTATGCCTATGGCTGGCACTTCCAGGACGTGAATGTCTGCCAGTCCTTTGCGCTGGCCGAGCCATGCAAGGACGGCAATTGCGTGTCGGCGCAGATCGAGCGCGACGTCGCCACGCTGCGCGACCGCCACGCGCCGCGCAAGGACAAGGTCCAGGCGCTGGTGTTCCTGATCCACTTCGTCGGCGACCTGCACCAGCCGCTCCATGCCGGCGAGAAGGCCGACAAGGGCGGCAACGATATCGGCGCGAGCTATGGCGTCTATGCACCTCAGCGCTTCAACCTCCATTCGGTGTGGGACGGCCCGCTCGCCGAGCGCGCGATCACCACGGGTCCAACGCTGGTGCGACGCTACCCGGCGGCAACCCGGGCGCGCATCGCCGCCGGCACGGTGACCGACTGGAGCCGCGAAAGCTGGCAGGTGGCGCACGACGTTGTCTATGCTACCGCACTGCACGGCGATCCGTGCGGGCCCAACCCGGCGCGTGTCGCGCTGGACGATGCGACGATCGCCAGCCTGGTGCCGGCGGCCCGCCTTCAGGTTGAACGCGGCGGCCTGCGCCTGGCGAAGTTGCTGGACAAGGCATTTAGCCGGATCGGGTGATGCAGCCGACACTGGCGGCGACCAGCGACGCGCACGGCCCTCATTGCCGGGGTGGCGATTTCCGGGCCCGACCAGCCCGGATAGGAACGGTAACGTGACAGAATACTGTTGCAACCCGGTGACAGTGTGAGACAAAACCTACCGGCAGGCTGCGTGGCCGGTTTACAATCAACAGCGATACTTTGCACAAGGCGACCGGGGTAGGGGGCGCCGAGGGTGCCAGCTCGGCGAGATGTATTCGCCTGGCACGTGTAAATCTTGAGGACTCCCCTAATGACAACATCGCTGCACCGTTCCCGCCAGGCGCATTTGCGCGCCAGCGCGGCGCCGCTCGGGCTCGCTTTGGCGCTGATCGCGGTACCTGCCTTCGCCCAGGACCAAACCGCACCAGCACCGGCCGCACCCGTCGACCAGGCCGCCGACACCACCCCCGATATCGTCGTGACCGGTACGCTGTTTCGCCGCACCGACAAGGAAACGCCGTCGCCCGTCACGGTGCTGACCGCGGAGAATCTGCAAAAGGCCGGCATCACCAACATCGCCGACGCGATTCACTCGATTTCGGCGGACAATTCGGGCTCGGTCCCGACCGCCTTCGCCAACGGCTTCGGCTCGGGCGCCGCCGGCGTTTCGCTGCGCGGCCTGACCGTCAACTCGACGCTGGTGCTGATCGACGGCATCCGTACCACCAACTATCCCTATGCCGATGACGGCCAGCGTTCCTTCGTCGATCTTAACTCGATTCCGAAGAGCACGATCGAGCGGATCGAAGTGCTCAAGGACGGCGCGTCGTCGACCTATGGCGCCGATGCGATCGGCGGCGTGGTCAACATCATCCAGCGCAAGGAAATCAAGGGCATCGAGGGCACCGTCGAAGGCGGCATCTCGCAGCGCGGCGATGGCGGCGAGCAGCGTGCGACGCTGACCGCGGGCTATGGCGACCTGAAGGAGCAGGGCTTCAACGTCTACCTCAACGGCGAATATGAGCATGACGGCCTGATCGGCGTCGCCGATCGTGGTTTCCCCTACAACACCACCGACCTGAGCTCGATCGGCGGCTTCGACAACAATGTCGGCGCATTCGGTGCGTTCGGCGGTCGCGTCGGCACGATCAGCGCGGTCGTTCGCCCTGCAACGCAGACCACGCCGGGCAACCCGTTCAGCGGCGTCGCCCTGCCCGACACGCTCAGCCAGGTGCTCAACCCGGCCGGTTGCGCCGCCGGCACGATCGCCAAGTTCGACCCGGTCACGCTGGAAAATGGCGGCAATGGCGGCGCCTATTGCGAGCAGAACCAGGCGACCTACGGCACGATCGCGCCCGAGCAGACGCGCTATGGCTTCACCGGTCACGCGACGGTGCAGGTCGGCGACAATGCACAGGCCTATCTGACCGGCACCTATTATCACAGCAAGGTGTTCTCGACGACCACCCCGTCGACAATCCGCCAGCGCAACCCGATCAACTCGACCAACGTCGTGTTGCCGGCGCTGCTCAGCAACGGCACGCTCAACCCGCAGAACCCCTATGCGGCGCGGGGCCTGGCCGCACAGATCAACTATGCGTTCGGCGACATTCCGGCGTCGGCCGAGACCGACAACAATGTCTACCGTATCGCGGGCGGCATTTCGGGCAAGTTCGGTGACGGCTGGGGCTATTCGTTCGATGCGACCTATGCGCGCAGCGACCTGACCGGCACCAACAAGGGCTATATCAATATCGCCGGCCTGACCAATGCGATCAACACCGGCAGCTACAACTTCATCAATCCGTCGCTCAACAGCCAGGCGGTGCGCGATTCGATCTCGCCCGACGTGGTCACCAAGGCCCGGACCGAGCTGTACATGGCGCAGGCCGTCGTCACCAAGGATCTGTTCCAGCTGCCCGGCGGTCCGCTGCAGGTCGCGGTCGGCGGCTCGGTGCGGCGCGAAAAGCTCAACAATCCGAATGCCAATGTGAACAACGCCTTCCTCGGCCTCAATGCGGTCACCGCCTCGGGTGCCCGGACGGTGACGGCGGGTTTCTTCGAGGTGAACGCACCGATCTTCGACCAGCTCGAGATCAACGGTTCAGGCCGCTACGATCACTATTCGGACGGCTATAGCCGCTTCTCGCCGAAGGTCGGGTTCAAGTTCACCCCGATCCGCGAACTGGCGCTGCGCGGTACCTTCTCCAAGGGCTTCCGCGCACCGAGCTTCGCCGAATCGCAGAACGGCGCGGTGATCGGCTACACGACCTCGTCGCCCAACTGTAACCTGATCCTCGCCCATGGTGGCACCGCCACGGCCGATGGCTGCACCGGCGGCAATTCCTACGTTCAGGCCTATTCGATCGGCTTCAACAACGCGTCCAACCCCAACCTGAAGCCCGAGAAGTCGCGCAGCTTTACCGCCGGTGCGATCTTCCAGCCGACGCGCTGGCTCAGCATGACGGTCGACTATTACAACATCAAGAAGACCGACGTCATCTCGGGCGGACCGCTGGCGGGCGCTGCGCTGTCAGCCTATTACGCCGGCACGGCCCTGCCGGCTGGCTATACCGTCACGGTCGACGATCCGGATCCTCAGTTCCCGAACGCGGTACGCCGGGTGTTGATCGTCAATTCGCCTTACGAAAACGCTGCGGCGCTGAAGACGTCCGGTATCGATGTCTCGATCCAGGGCGACTTCAAATTCGGCGGGAACACACGCTTCACCACCCGGCTCGAAGGCACCGAAATCCTCAACTACGATTTCAAGCCCTCGGCCAACGACCCCTATGACCATTATGTCGGCACCCAGGCGCCGTACGTGCTGTCGTCGGGGGCAGGGACGCCACGCTGGCGTGCCAACTGGCAGAACAGCCTGCAGACCGGGCCGTTCACGCTGACCGGCACCGCTTATTATGTCAGCGGCTACCGCTCGGTGGCCGAGGACCAGAGCGGCCACGGCGCTACCAGCTGCGCGGATTCGCTCTATGGGGCGGGTGACACCTTCTGCAGCACCAAGGGCTTTTTCGACCTCGATCTGGTCGGTGAGGTCAAGGTCAACAGCAAGTTCAGCTTTTACGTGAACGTGATCAACCTGTTCGACGCCAGTGCGCCGCTCAACCCGGCCAACTACGCCGGCAACAACTACAACCCGACCTGGACCCAGTCCGGGATCGTCGGGCGCTTCTTCCGCGCGGGCGCGAACTTCAAGTTCTGACCCGTGGCCTGAAGGCCTGACAGGATCGGGGCGGCTTCCACGCGGAAGCCGCCCCCTTTTCTTATGCCGCGACCGTAAGGCTCAGCTTGCCGTCGCCCTCTTCGACCCGGATCGTCGAGCCGTCGCGGACGTCGCCGCGCAGGATCATGTCGGCGAGCGGGTCCTGCAGGTAACGCTGCACCGCGCGCTTCAGCGGCCGCGCGCCATAAACCGGATCGTAGCCGACCCGCCCGAGCCAGTTGCGCGCCCCCTCGGTCAGGTCGAGCACGACCTTGCGGTCGGCCAGCAGCTTGCCGACGCGCGCGACCTGCAGGTCGACGATCGGCGCCATCTCGCTCTGCCCGAGCCGGTGGAACAGGATGATCTCGTCGAGCCGGTTGAGGAATTCGGGGCGGAAATGCCCGCGCACGATCTCCATCACCTGTGGTTCGACCGCGCTGACCGGCTCGCCATCGGGCTGGTTGGCGAGATACTGGCTACCGAGATTCGAGGTCAGGATGATCAGCGTGTTGGTGAAATCGACCGTGCGGCCCTGCCCGTCGGTCAGCCGCCCGTCGTCGAGCACCTGCAGCAGCACGTTGAACACGTCGCCATGGGCCTTCTCGACCTCGTCGAACAGCACGACCTGATAGGGCCGTCGGCGCACTGCCTCGGTCAGCACGCCGCCCTCCTCGTAACCGACATAGCCCGGCGGGGCACCGATCAGCCGCGAGACGCTGTGCTTCTCCATGAATTCGCTCATGTCGATGCGCACCATCGCGGCGGGGTCGTCGAACAGGAATTCGGCCAGCGCCTTGGTCAGCTCGGTCTTGCCGACGCCCGTCGGCCCGAGGAACAGGAAGCTGCCGAGCGGCCGGTTGGGGTCCTGCAAGCCGGCGCGCGCGCGGCGTACCGCGGTCGACACGGCGTGCACCGCATCGGCCTGGCCGATCACGCGCTTGCCGATCGTCTCTTCCATCCTGAGCAGCTTGTCGCGCTCGCCCGCCAGCATCCGCTCGACCGGAATGCCGGTCCAGCGGCTGACCACGCCGGCAATGTCGTCGGCGGTGACTTCCTCGCGCAGCATCGCGCCCTTGGTCACGCCCTGCGCCTCTTCCAGCTTGCGCGTCAGCTCGGGGATGCGGCCGTAAGAGAGCTCGCCCGCCTTGGCGAGATCGCCGGCGCGCTGCGCCTGCTCCAGTTCGAGCCGCGCCGCGTCGAGCTGCTCCTTCAGCCGTGCCTCGGCCGAGATCTTGTCCTTCTCGGCCTGCCAGCGCGTCGTCAGCTCGGCCGATTGCTGCTCGAGATTGGCCAGTTCGCTGTCGAGATTGCCGAGCCGCTCGATCGACGCGGCGTCTGTCTCGCGCTTCAGCGCCTCGCGTTCGATCTTGAGCTGCATGATACGCCGGTCGAGGATTTCGATCTCCTCGGGCTTGGACTCGACCTCCATGCGGATGCGGCTCGCTGCCTCGTCCATCAGGTCGATCGCCTTGTCGGGCAGGAAGCGATCGGTGATGTAGCGGTGCGACAGCGTCGCCGCCGCGACGATCGCGCCATCGGTGATGCGCACGCCGTGGTGCAGTTCGTAACGGTCCTTCAGCCCGCGCAGGATCGAGATGGTGTCCTCGACCGTCGGCTCGCCGACGAATACCGGCTGGAAGCGCCGTTGCAGCGCCGGGTCCTTCTCGACATGCTTGCGATATTCGTCGAGCGTCGTCGCGCCGATGCAGTGCAGTTCGCCGCGCGCCAGCGCCGGCTTGATCATGTTCGACGCATCCATCGCGCCGTCGCCCTTGCCCGCGCCGATCAGGGTGTGCATCTCGTCGATGAACAGGATGATGTCGCCCTCGGCGGCCTTGACCTCGTCGAGCACGCCCTTGAGGCGCTCCTCGAACTCGCCGCGATATTTCGCGCCGGCGATCAGGCTGCCCATGTCGAGCGCCATCAGCTTGCGGTCCTTGAGCGTGTCGGGCACGTCGCCATTGGCGATTCGTAGCGCCAGCCCCTCGGCGATCGCGGTCTTGCCGACGCCGGGTTCGCCGATCAGCACCGGATTGTTCTTGGTGCGCCGGGCGAGGATCTGGATCGTGCGGCGGATTTCCTCGTCGCGGCCGATGACGGGATCGAGCTTGCCGTCGCGCGCCGCCTGGGTCAGGTCGCGGGCGAATTTCTTGAGCGCGTCGTAGCGATCCTCGGCACCCGCCGTGTCGGCGGTGCGGCCCTGGCGCAGCTGGTTGATCGCGGCGTTGAGCGCCTCGGGCTTGGCGGCGGCGGCGGCCAGCGCCTTGCCGGCGGCGGTCGTCGTCGCCAGCGACAGCGCGACGAGCAGCCGCTCGACCGTGACGAAGCTGTCGCCGGCCTTTTGCGCAATCTGCTCGGCCTGGTCGAGCACGCGGACGATGTCATTGTCGAGCCCGGGCTGCTGCTGCGCGCCGCCGCCCGACACCGCGGGGATCTTGGCGAGCGCGGCATCGGTTTCGGCCACCGCGCGCTTGGCGTCGCCGCCCGCCGCCTGGATCAGACCGGCGGCCATGCCCTGCTCGTCCTCGAGCAGCGCCTTCAACAGATGTTCGGGCGAAATCCGCTGGTGGCTCATGCGGATCGCAACGGTCAGCGCCGACTGGAGAAAGCCCTTGGCGCGGTCGGTGAATTTCTCGAGGTTCATGAGCGTCCCTGTCCTTGGTCTCAGCGCAGATAGTGTTGTAATTTGGCAACACAAGGGGCGCGATCATCGGTAATCGCAATGCGTCAATATACCTAATGATGATGGCGACGCGTCGTGCGGCGCGCTGCATGGAGACGGGCGCCTGGTCGATTGCCGGGTCGCGCTTTCCGGGCCGCGCGGATAAGACCGACGGCACAAGAGCAAATAGGTGGGGATGAGATGCGGAAGATTTTGCGGCGTGCTGGCATTTTCGTCGTGGTCCTGCTGCTGCTGGTCGCGATCTTCCTTGCCACGTGGGAGCCGCTGACCGCCCGCGCCGCGACCCCGCCGCCGACACATCATTATGACGTGACCATCGCGCGTGACAATTTCGGCGTGCCGCACATCTTCGGCAAGACCGACCCCGATGTCGCCTATGGCATCGCCTATGCCCATGCCGAGGATGATTTCGCGACCTTGCAGGAAGGGCTGGCGATGTCGCGCGGGCGGCTCGGCGCGATGACCGGCGCGGATGGTGCGAAGAGCGATTTCGCGCTGCATCTCGTCGGCGCGCGCGCCACCGCGCGGCGCGATTACATGAAGCAGCCGGCCGATGTCCGTGCCTTGCTCGACGGCTATGCCTCCGGGCTCAATCGCTTTGCCGCGCGCCACCCCGACGAGATCCGGCTGGCGAAGCTCTTCCCGGTCAATGGCGAGGATATCGCGACCGGTTTCGTGTTGCGCTCGCCTTTCTTCTTCGGGCTCGACGCGACGCTTGCCGCGCTGGTCGGCGATGAGGCGCTGCCGCGCGAGAATGCCGGCCCGCAACCCGATGCGCCCGACGTCACGCCGGTCGGGCCCAACGGCCAGGAGAATGGCTCGAACGCCTTCGTCGTCGCGCCGCGTCGTTCGGCCGATGGCCATACGCGGCTGGTGTCGAACTCGCATCAGCCGTGGCGTGGCGGCGTCGCCTGGTACGAGCTGGTGGTGCACTCGCAGGCCGGGTGGAACTTCGCCGGCGCAACCTTCACCGGCGCACCCTATCCGTTGATGGGGCACAATCTGACGCTGGGCTGGACCAATACCGTCAACCGGCCCGATCTCATCGACGTCTACAAACTCGCGCTGGGTGCCGATGGCACCAGCTACCGCTTCGACGGCGCGATGCGTCCGCTCGAAAAGACCACCGTGTGGTTGCACGTCAAGCTGTGGGGGCCGTTCGTCCTGCCCGTCCCAAAGACGGTGTACCGCGCGGTACAGGGGCCGGTGATCGTCAACAAGAGCGGCGCCTTTGCGATCCGCTATGGCGGCGCCGACCAGCTCAGGATGGTCGAGGAATATTACCGCCTCAATCGCGCCCGCACTTTCACCGAATGGCAACAGGCGCTGGCGATCCAGGGCGTGCCGGCGACCAACTTCCTCTACGGCGACGCCAAGGGCAACATCGCCTATTTCTACAACGCGTCCTTCCCCAACCGGAGGCCGGGCTTCGACTATGCCAGGGTGCTGCCCGGCGACAGGTCGCGCGACTTCGCCCCCGGTACCGTGGCCTGGGCGCGGGTGCCGCGGAACGTCAATCCGGCGTCGGGTTTCCTGATCAACGCCAACAACACGCCCTATCAGGCGGCCGGGACCGGATCGGAGATCCCACCGCAGGACCCGCTGCTCGGCGTCGAGACCGACACCACCAATCGCGGCACGCGCGCGCTCGAGCTGATGGGCGCCAACCCGCGGATCAGCGCCGAGGATCTAACCCGCATCAAGTTCGATACCGGGGTCAGCAAGCAGGGCTGGGGCGGCAAATGGTTCGCTGATCTCGCCGCCGCTCCGCCGAAGGACAACGAGCAGGTCGCGCACGCCCAGCAGCTGCTCGCACAGTGGAACTGGAATTTCGACGGCCACAACCCGGCGCAGTCGCTGGCGGTGATCCTGATGCGCGCCGGGCAGAAATGGCATTACCGCCGCAATGCCGAGCTCGACCCGCAAGAAGAACTCGCCAAGGCCGCCGCCTATCTCACCGATCATTTCGGCCGGCTCGATCCGCCGCTCGGCGAGGTGCTGCGCCTGCGGCAGGGCAAGGTCGATCTACCGATGGACGGCGCGCCCGAGGTGCTGCGCGCGGCATCGACCTGGGACGAGGCGCCCGACGGGCGGCTCGTCGTCAACCATGGCGACAGCTTCATCATGTTCGTCGACTGGGACAAGGCGGGCCATGTCAGCTCGCGCTCGATCCAGCCGTTCGGCGCGGCGATGACGCGGCCAGACTCGAAACATTATACCGATCAGGCAAAGTTGTTCGTGGCGCACCAGCTCAAGCCGGTATGGTTCTACCCCAGCCAGCTCAAACAGCATGTCGAGCGCGTCTATCGGCCATGATTGCGCCGGCAATGGCCCGCGCTATAACATGATGCAACACGTCAAGATTGGGGAAAGTCGATGAATCGCAAGCTGTTCGTGCAGTCCGCCGCGCTGCTGTCCGGGGTCGCGCTGGCGGTGCTCGCCGTGCCGGCCTCAGGCCGCCCCGCCACGCCGACACCGGTTGCCAAGCCCGCCGCTTCGGTCGCTTCGCTGGTTGCGCAGGTTGCTATCCCCTATCAGCAATTCACCCTGCCCAACGGGCTGCGCGTCATCGTCCATACCGATCGCAAGGCGCCGATCGTCGCGGTAAGCGTGTGGTACAATGTCGGCTCGAAGATGGAGCCGGCGGGCAAGACCGGCTTCGCGCATCTGTTCGAGCATCTCATGTTCAACGGCAGCCAGAACGCGCCAGGCGACTATTTCACCTATCTCAAGCAGCTCGGCGCGACCGACTATAACGGCACGACCTATTTCGACCGCACCAACTATTTCGAGACCGTGCCGACACCCGGGCTCGGCGCGGCGCTGTTTCTCGAAGCCGATCGCATGGGGCATCTGCTGCCGGCAATGACGCAGGCGCTCGTCGACGAGCAGCGCGGCGTGGTGCAGAACGAGAAGCGCCAGGGCGACAACGAGCCTTATGGGCTGGTCGAATACAAGCAGGTCGAATCGCTCTTCCCGGCGACGCACCCTTATGGCCACACCACGATCGGCTCGATGAGCGACCTCGACGCCGCCAGCCTGACCGACGTGAAGGCCTGGTTCACCGATCATTATGGCCCCAACAATGCGGTCCTCGTGCTCGCCGGCGATATCGATGTCGCGACCGCGCGTCCGCTGGTCGAGAAATATTTCGGCGGCATCGCGCGCGGGCCGCAGGTGCATCTCCCCGTCGCCCCGGTGCCGACGCTGGCCGCGCCCAAGGTCGAGACGATCACCGATCGCGTCGCCACCACCCGGCTCTATCGCATGTGGGCGGTGCCGGGCCTCAACGACCAGGAATCGGTCGCGCTCGACGTCGCCGCATCGGCGCTCGGCGGCCTGTCGAGCGCGCGGCTCTACCAGGCGCTGGTCAAGAAGGAGAAGCTCGCGGTGTCGGCGCGGGCCAGCAACCAGAGCTTCTCGCAGCTCGGCATCTTCGAGATTACCGTCAATGTGAAGCCGGGCATCGATCCGGCGTTGGTCAACAAGCGCATCGACGAGATTCTTGCCGATTTCCTGAAAACCGGTCCCACGGCTGACGAGGTCCAGCGCATCGCCACCAGCGATGCCGCGCGGCGCATCGCCGGGCTGGAGTCTGTGGGGGGCTTTGGCGGCAAGGCGGTCGCGCTGGCGCAGGGCGCGTTGTTCTCCAACGACCCCGATCACTATAAGAAAGAACTCGCGATCCTCGCCGCCGAGACCCCGGCGCGCGTCACCGCCGCCGCCAACAAATGGCTGTCGCGCCCGGTCTATGCGTTGACCGTCGCGCCCGGCGCACGCGCCGCCTATGCCCAGGCCGCCGCCCCGGCCAAGGCGCCGGCGGCCGCAGCTGCCGCCGCGCCCGATGCGCCGCCGGTCAAGCTCGATGTCGGCAAGGTCGAGGCGCTGTCCTTCCCGAAGGTCGAGCGCACGCGCCTGTCGAACGGCATCGAGCTGGTCTACGCCCAGCGTGCCGCCGTGCCGATGACACGCGCGGTGATCAGCTTCGATGCCGGCGGCGCCGCGGATCCGGCAACCCGCCTCGGCACCCAGACCTTTACCCTGTCGATGATCAACGAAGGCACGCCGACGCTCGATTCCAATGCGCTGGGCGCCGCGCGTGAGCGGCTCGGCATGGGGCTTGGCATCGGCGCCAGCGCCGACCGCACCTCGATCAGCCTGTCGGTGCCGAGCGTCAACCTTGCCCCGGCGCTCGACATCTTCGCCGATGTAACGCGCCGCCCGACCTTCCCGGCGGCCGAGATGGAGCGTGTGCGCGGCCAGTTGCTCGCCGCGATCGCGCAGGAAAAGACCAACCCCAATGCGCTGGCCGGCCGCGCCGTCCCGCCGCTGCTTTACGGCCCCAACTCACCCTATACCAAGCTTGCCGCCGGCACCGGCGACCCCGCCGCGGTCAAGACGATGACGCGCGACGAACTGTCCGCCTTCGCCGGCGCGTGGCTTCGCCCCGACAAGGCGAAGATCTTCGTCGTCAGCGATCGTCCGCTCGCCGAGATCAAGGCGGCGATGCAGGCGCATTTCGGTGACTGGACCGCGACCGGCGTGGCCGGCGTGAAGGACTTCGCCGCTGCCCCGGTCCAGGCGACGCCGAAGATCGTGCTGATCGATCGTCCGGATTCGCCGCAGTCGATCATCGTCGCGGCGGCGCTGACGGGCCTCAAGGGCACCGACGATCTGCTGCCCTACAGCACCGCGAACGTCGTGCTCGGCGGCGATTTCCTGTCGCGGATCAACATGGATCTGCGCGAGGCACGGCACTGGTCCTACGGCGCGGGCGGGCGCTTCTCGGCGCTCGAATTCGTCGCACCCTATCAGATCAATGCGCCGGTGCAGGCTGACAAGACCGGTCCGGCGATCGCGTCGCTGCAGGACGATCTCAAACACTTCCTGACCGATCAGGGCATCACGGCCGACGAGTTCGATCGCACCATCGCCGGCGCGACACGCCAGCTTTCCGGCAGTTTCGAAACCGGCAATGCCGTGCTCGGTGCGATGCAGGCCAACGATCTCCTCGGGCGCCCCGACGACTATTACCAGACGCTCGCATCGCGCCTCGGCCGTTTCACCCGGCCCGAGCTCGACGCGGCAGCGCGGCGCGTCATCGATCCGTCGAAACTGGTGTGGATCGTCGTCGGCGACGCGAGCAAGGTGCGGCCGCAGCTTGACAGCCTCGGTCTGCCGGTTGAGGTGGTAGCCGCCGAATCCGTTGCGGATCGGCACTGATTTTCAGGAGAGAGCGATGTCAGGTGTCGATGGAACCTATGAGACCGTTGTGAAGTCGCCGATGGGCGACCAGAAGGCGACGCTCACGGTCAAGAGCGACGGCAACAGCTGGACCGGGCAGCAGATCGGCGCGATGGGCACCGCCGACATCACCAACGGCACGGTCGACGGCAACACGATCAGCTGGAGCATGTCGATCACCGTGCCGATGCCGATGACGCTCGATTGCAGCGCGACGATCGACGGCGACACGCTGACCGGCTCGGTCAAGGCCGGCGCCTTTGGCAGCTTCCCGATGACGGGTACGCGCGCCTGAGACCCATCACCCGGTGATGAAAGCGGCCCGCCTCCCAACGGGGAGTGCGGGCCGTTTCTTTTTCGGCACCCTGGACTTGTTCCGGGGTCCGTGCTGCCGCACACCTGTCGCCGTCACAATTGCGCCGAGGCAAGCTCGGCATGACGAAACGGGGAACAGACGATGCACTATCGCGCCATGCTTGCCGCGTCCGCCATGCTGTTGGCACCGGCCCTCGCTCATGCCCAATCCGCCGCGGACAAGGCCGCCGACGAGCGCCCCGCCACGGTCACCACCGCGACGCCCGGCTGGAACTATGAGCGCCGCGCCGTCGACATCGCGATGCGCGACGGGGTCAAGCTCCACACCGTCATCCTGATCCCCAGGGGAGCGCACGATGCGCCGGTGATCTTCACCCGCACACCCTATAATGCCGAGGGGCTGACCGCGAACCAGCATAGCGGCGATCTCGGCTCGATCCTCGACGGCTATGACAATGCCTATGACGTGATCACCGAGGGCGGGTACATCCGCGTCGTCCAGGACGTGCGCGGCAAATATGGCTCGGGCGGCATCTACATGATGAACCCGCCGCGCGCCGGCACCGCGCTCAACCCGACGAAAACCGACGACTCCACCGATACCTGGGACACGATCGACTGGCTGGTGAAGCACCTGCCCGAATCGAACGGCAAGGTCGGCATCATGGGCATTTCCTATGACGGCTTCCTGCCGCTGATGGCGACGATCAACCCGCACCCGGCGCTCAAGGTCTCGGTGCCGATGAACCCGATGGTCGATGGCTGGCGCGGCGACGACTGGTTCCACAATGGCGCCTTCCGCCAGATGAACATGCCCTATGTCTGGGAACAGGTCGCAACCCGCGACAATTCCAGCGTCTGGACGTCGAACTACGCCGACGATTACGACCAGTATATGAATGCCGGATCGGCCGGCGAACTCGGCCGCCAGCACGGCCTCGAACAGGTCGGCACGTGGCGCAAGGTCGTCGCCCACCCCGCCTATGACAGCTTCTGGTCGGAACAGGCGATGGACCGCGTGCTGGCGAAGGAGCCGCTCAAGGTGCCGATGATGCTCGTCGCCTCGCAATGGGACCAGGAGGATATCTACGGCGCGACCGCAGTCTATGCCGCGCTCAAGCCCAAGGACAGCGCCGGCGACATGGTCTTCCTGTCGATGGGGCCGTGGTATCACGGTCAGGAAATCGCCAATGGCAGCAATCTCGGCGCGATCAAATGGGATCAGGACACCGCCAAATGGTGGCGCCACCATGTCCTCGCGCCATTCCTCGCGCATTATCTCAAAGGCGCCGCGATGGACGTGGCACCGGTCACTGTGTTCGAGAGCGGCACCAACGAATGGCGCCGGCTGCCGGGCTGGCCCGAGGCGCGCAGCGGCACGCCGCTCTACCTCAAGCCCGGCGGCACGGTCGGTTTCGACGCGGCAGGCGGTGCGGCGCAGACCGCCGACTATGTCTCCGACCCCGCCAAGCCGGTCACCTTCGTCTCGCGCCCGGTCGCACCGATCGGCTATGACGGCGATCACTGGACGGCGTGGCTGACCAGCGACCAGCGCCCCGTGTCGAGCCGCCCCGACGTGCTGACCTTCACCGGCGAGGTGCTGACCGCGCCGGTCAAGATCGCCGGCACGCCCGTCATCCATCTCACCGCCGCGACCAGCGGCACCGACAGCGACTGGGTGGTCAAGCTGATCGATGTCTATCCCGACCAGGTGCCGGGCGATCGTGCGATGGGCGGCTATCAGTTCGCCATCGCAATGGACATCTTCCGCGGCCGCTACCGCGAAAGCCTCGCCGAGGCCAAGCCGCTCGCCGCGGGCGTGCCGCTCAAATACCAGTTCGCGCTGCCCGCGTCGGACCATGTCTTCCTGCCCGGCCACCGCATCATGGTGCAGGTCCAGTCGAGCTGGTTCCCGCTCTACGACCGCAACCCGCAGAAGTTCGTGCCCAACATCTTCTTTGCCAAGCCGGCGGATTATGTGAAGGCGACGCAACAGGTTACGGTTGCAGGACCGGATGAAAGCTATATCGACCTGCCCGTGGTCAGGTGAGCACAATCTTCCCTGCGCCGGGGGAAGGGTAATTTCTCCGAGGAACTTGCGTCGATGAGTACGCCGATCGACCGCCGCACCATCCTCCGCTCCGGCGCGGCGGCCGGGGCCGTGCTCACGCTTCCCACCGCAGCGCTCGCGGCGACCCCGGCGCACGACCCGAAACTCGCCACGCTGTTCGATACGCTGTTCTTCGAAGGGGTGAGCCAGCGGCCCGAGAGTGCGACCCTTCTCGGCCTCGACACCGGCAAAAATGCCGATCTGCGCAGCAAGCTCAGCGACGCCAGCGAGGCCGGCCGCGCCGCCTCCCGCGCGCTCACCGCCAGCCAGATCAAGCGCCTGCTCGCGGTCGATCGCAAGGCGCTCTCGCCCGCCGACCGGCTCGACTATGACGTGGTGCTCTATGCCCGGCGCGCAGCCGCGGCCGCCGACCATTTCGCCTATGCCGGCGCGCCCTATGTCATCAGCCAGCAGAACGGCGCCTATCAGTCGACCCCCGACTTTCTCGACACCAAGCACCCGCTCAACAGCGCCGGCGATGCCGAGGCGTGGCTGTCGCGGCTTGCCGCCTTTGCCGGCCAGCTCGACGCCAACACGACGCGCTTCACCCGCGACGCGGCGGCGAACGTCCTGCCGGCCGATTTCCTGCTCGACCTGACGCTGACCCAACTCGGCAAGCTCAAGGTCCCGGCAACCGACGCGCGCCTGATCCAGTCCTTTGCCGCGCACGCCCGCGCCAGGGGCCTGCCCGACAGCTACGCGACCCGGGCCGCCGCGCTCCACGACGCGCAGATCCTCCCCGCGCTGACCCGCCAGTTCGACGCGGTGACGGCGGCGCGCGGCCATGCCACGCATGACGCGGGCGTGTGGAAGCTCAAGGACGGCGACGCCTTTTACCGCATGGAGCTGCGCAACGCGACGACCACCCGGTTGCCCCCGCAGGAGGTCCACAGATTCGGCCTCGACCAAGCCGCCGCGATCACCGCGCGGATGGACGGCATCATGCGCAAGCAGGGCATGACGTCGGGCAGCGTCGGCGACCGGCTGAAGGCGATCCACGATCTTCCCGGCCAGGTCTTCCCCAACACCGATGCCGGCAAGGCCGAGGCGATCGCCTATTGCAACGCGCGGCTGGTCGCGATCCGCGAGCGCCTGCCGCGCGTGTTCAAGCGCATCCCGCCCTACAAGTTCGAGGTGCGCCGCGTGCCGCCGGAAACCGAGGCCGGCGCCGCCTCGGCCTTTTCGCAGGGCCCGTCGCTCGACGGGTCGCGCCCGGGCTATGTTTATTTCAACTTCCAGGATTCGGGCGAATGGCCCAAATTCATGCTGCCGACCGTGATCTATCACGAGGGGTTGCCGGGCCATCAGTTCGAGGGCGGCCTCGCACTTTCCAACAACGACCTGCCGCTGATCCGCAAGGCAAGCGGCTTTTCGGGCTATGCCGAAGGTTGGGCGCTTTATGCCGAGCAGCTCGCCGACGAGATCGGCATGTATGACGACGATCCGCTCGGCCAGCTCGGTTATCTCAAGGAGCAGCTTTTCCGCGCACACCGCTGCATCATCGACACCGGCTTGCACCATTATCGCTGGAGCCGCGAGCGCGCGATCGACCTGTTCGTCACCGCGCAGGGCGAAACCCCCGGCTTCGCGACCCGCGAGATCGACCGCTACTGCGTCAATCCCGGCCAGGCGTGCAGCTACAAGCTCGGCCACTCGACCTTCGTCGCGATCCGCGACAAGGCGCAGAAACTGCTCGGCGCGAAATACGACATCAAGGATTATCACGACGCGGTGCTGGCCGGCGGCCGGTTGCCGCTGGAGATCCTGCAGGCGCAGGGCGATGCGTGGATTGCGCGGCGTATGCGAGGCTAGGCTTGCGCTACTCCATGACCGACAGCAGGTTATCGATCGAAGCCGTCGCGAATGCCGTGAAGCTGTCGGCAACGGCATAGGGTAGCAGCATCGTCCTCCCCGCGACCAGCGCGCCGCAGCTATAGACGACGTTGGGGACATAACCGTCGCGTTCGTGCGGACTCGGCGCAAGCACCGGGCGCGGCGTGCGCGCGAGCAGCTTGGTCGGGTCATCCTTGTCGAGCAGACAGGCCCCGACGCAGTAATTGCGCACCGTGCCGACGCCATGCGTCATCACCAGCCAGCCCTCGTCGATCTCGGTCGGCGAGCCGCAATTGCCCATCTGGACGAATTCCCACGGGTAGCACGGCTTGACGATCTTCTCGCCGCCCTCCCAGTGCAGCACGTCGTCCGACAGATGCAGCCAGATATTCTCATTGTCCTGCCGGCCGAGCATTGCATAGCGCCCGCCGACCTTGCGCGGGAACAGCGCCATGCCCTTGCCGCTCGCGGCGCTGCCGGTCAGCGCGCGCATTTCGAACGAGCGGAAATCGGTCCCGCTGAGCAGTTCCGATCGCACTGCGGCGCCGCTGAACGCGGTATAGGTGCCGTGATAGACGACGCTGCCGTCATCCTCGACGAAACGCACCAGCCGCACATCCTCGATGCCCTGCCTCTGGCTCGGCAACAGCGGATACAACACCGTCTCGGAAATCGACTGACTGCCGCCGCAATGCAGGTTGATCACGGCATCGCCATCGCCCGTGTCCGCGGCGACGATCGGTGCCACCGAGCTCTCGCCGGCCGCCTCGACCAGCAACTCGCCGCCCGGCGTCCAGGTGCCCGTGCGGAATGTGACCGACGAGACATGCCCCTCGCCGATGCCGCGCAGCGACATGACGAATCGCAGCGCGCCCGCCGTCAGCCCCGACTGGTCAGGATGCAGCACGATGCTCGGGTTGAACAGCGCTGCTGCCTCATAGGCATATTCCTCGCTGAGATAGGCGCCGATCAGCCGACGCTGGTCGGGATTGATGTCGGCGACGTTCGACAGCCCTCCGGCGATCTGGTCGAAGCGCCGCATCAGCATCGCGTCGACATCGCGATGATGTTCGTCGAGCGATTCGCTGACGCCGATGAACTGACGCGCCAGTTCGGCGTCGTCGAGCGTCAGGATGCGGTCGACGATCTGCTGGTTGCGCGACGGTCCCGTGTCGAACCCAGCCGGATATCCCAGTTCGAACGGCCGCACGACGGTGCGCGACGGGTCGGGCCGCAGCACCTGTTTGTAGAAATCCAGCTTCGCTCGTTCGACCACGCTGTGTCCCTTCGTCGTTTGCCATCGGTGATGCGCGTCGCGTGCGCGACGACGGTAACGCTGCCCGCCCGTTTTAGAGCCACATGCCTATCGCCGCCTTTGCGGTTTCCACCAAGGTCGAGCCTCTGCGCTCGCACCGTGCCGTTACCCGCGCCGGCCCCGGCCCTGGCCCGAGGTCCGGGTTTCTACGCATGATGCGCGCCGTCCGGGCCGCCTAGGTTCGGGCTATTGGGAGAGTGCAGGCATGGCCGATCACGATACTGCGTCACGCGCCGCACGGCGCCGTCGGTCTTCATTATCGTCGGTCGCCGCATGACCGACGGCTTGACCCTCGCCTTTCACGGCGCGGCCCGCACCGTGACCGGCTCGTGCATGGAATTCTGCCACGCCGGCAAGCGCGTGCTGGTCGATTGCGGGCTGTTCCAGGGCTCGCGCACGCTTGAGACGCTCAATCGGGCGCCATTCGCGTTCGACGCGGAGAAGGTCGATGCCGTCATCCTCACCCATGCCCATATCGACCATAGCGGGTTGCTCCCCCGGCTCGTCGCCGAGGGCTTTGCCGGCGACATCTGGTGCACCGAACAGACCGCCGCGCTGCTCGAATTCATGCTCGCCGATGCCGGCCGCATCCAGGAAGGCGATGCCGCCCGCCGCAATCGCCGCAAGGACCGCGCCGACCAGCCCGCGATCGAGCCGATCTACACCGAACAGGATGCCATCGCCGCGTGGAAACAGACCCGCGCCATCCCGTTGGAAACATGGTTCGAGCCCGTGCCGGGGTTCCGCGCGCGGCTGTGGAATGCCGGGCATATCCTCGGCTCGGCCTCGGTCGAGATGATCGTCGACGACACGCATCTGCTGTGCTCGGGCGATATCGGCCCCGAGAACAAGGCCTTTTATCCCGATCCGGAAAGCCCGGCCGGTTTCGACCATGTCATCTGCGAATCGACCTATGGCGATCGCACGCGCGAGGACCTCACCCTCGCCGACCGCCGGACGCTGCTGGAAACCGAGGTCAAGGCGGCGCTCGCGCGCGGCGGCAACCTGATCATCCCCGTCTTCGCGCTCGAGCGGACGCAGGAGCTGCTGCTCGACCTCGCCGCGCTGCTCGACGCCAAGCGCATCCCGGCGGTGCCGGTGTTCGTCGATTCACCGCTCGCCAACCAGGCGACGCGCGTCTTCGCCCGCTATGCCGACACGCTCAAGGACATGGAGGGCGGCAACATCTTCCACAACACCGCCTTCCACTTCGTCGACGCGACCGCCGAATCGATCCGCCTCAACAGCGTGTCGGGCGCGATCATCATGGCGGCGTCGGGCATGTGCGAGGCCGGGCGCATCCGCCACCACCTGATCCACAATCTCTACAAGCGCGAGGCCACGATCCTGTTCGTCGGCTTCCAGGCCGAAGGGTCGCTCGGCCGCGTGATCCTCGACGGTGCCGAACGCGTGCGCATCTGGGGCGAGGACATCGTCGTGCGCGCGACGATCCGCCGCATCGAAAGCTATTCCGCGCATGCCGACCAGCAGGGCCTGCTCGCTTGGATCGCCGCCCGGCGCCCGATTACCGGCAGCCTGTTCCTGTCGCATGGCGAGGCCGGCGCGATCGAGGCGCTGCGCGGGCTCGCCACGTCGCAGGACCTCGCCGCGGCGATCCTCGTCCCCGAGATCGGCGAGGTCTACCGCCTGCAGCCCGCGACCCGCGCGACGCGGATCAAGACCGCCGACCCGCAGCTGCAGCAGGTCGTCGGGCGCGACTGGGAGAACAGCTATGCCGATTTCGCCACCAGCCTGAAACGCGAGCTGTCGCGGATCGAGGATGCCCGGGCACGCGAAAAGGCCGTGGCCGAGATGCGCGCCGTGCTCGCCAGCTATATCGATGCCCGCGCCGAGCAGAAGGCGCGGCGCCATCATCCGTGAGGCGCGGCCGGCGGTGACCAGGATGAAGATCAGGCGCGTCGCGATCGATACGCACCCCGAGAACACGGCGTTCCTGCTGCGTTCGTCCGATGGCTATGGCCCCGAGCAATTCCTCGCGCTGCGCAAGATCGAGATCGCCGGCGACGACCGCGCCATCCTCGCAACGCTGGCGATCAGCGACGATCCGGCGATCGTCGGGGCGGGCGAGATCGGCCTTGGCGAACAGGCCTTTCGCCGGCTCGACCTGCCCGAGGGCGCGAGCGTTGGCATCGCCCAGGCCAGGCCGCCACGCAGCCTCGAGGCGGTGCGCCGCAAGATCGGCGGCGACGTGCTCAGCGATAGCGAGATCGGCGCGATCATCGTCGATATCGCCGCTTGGCGTTATTCGCCGATGGAGATTGGCGCCTTCCTCGTCGCCTGTGCCGGTTTCATGACGACGCAGGAGACGCTCGCGCTGACCCGCGCAATGGCCGATGTCGGCAGCCGGCTCGACTGGCATGCGCCGCTGGTAGTCGACAAACATTGCATCGGCGGGGTGCCCGGCAATCGCACGTCGATGATCGTCGTGCCGATCGTCGCCGCGCACGGCCTGATCATGCCCAAGACCTCGTCGCGTGCGATTACCTCGCCCTCGGGCACGGCCGATACGATGGAGGTGCTCGCCAATGTCGATCTCACCGCGGAGCGCATCCGCGCGATCGTCGCGCAGGAAAAGGCCGTGCTGGCCTGGGGCGGGCGGATGAACCTGTCGCCGGCCGACGACGTGCTGATCTCGGTCGAACGCCCGCTGAGCATCGACACGCCCGAACAGATGGTCGCCTCGATCCTGTCGAAGAAACTCGCCGCCGGCTCGACGCACATGGTCATCGACATCCCCGTCGGCCCCAGCGCCAAGTTCCGCAGCCAGAGCGAGGCGGTGCGGCTGCGCAAGCTGTTCGAATATGTCGCGCACAAGGTCGGGCTGACGATCGACGTGATCCTGACCGACGGCACCCAGCCCGTCGGCCGCGGGATCGGCCCGGTGCTCGAGGCGCGCGACGTCATGGCGGTACTGCGCAACGATGCCGACGCGCCGGCCGACCTGCGCGAGCGGGCGCTGATGCTCGCCGGCCGCGTGCTCGATTTCGATCCCGATCTCACCGGCGGCCGCGGTTACGCCCGCGCGCTCGACCTGCTCGCCTCGGGCAAGGCGCTCGCCGCGATGGAACGCATCGTCGCCGCGCAGGGCGCGCAGCCGGTCGTCCACGCGCCGGGCGCGCTGCGTCACGAGATACCGGCGAATATCGACGGCTCGGTCGTCGCGATCGACTGCCACCTGATCGCGCGCATCGCGCGACTCGCTGGCGCGCCGATGGACAAGGGCGCGGGGATCGACCTGCTGCGCAAGATCGGCGACCCTGTGCGTCGCGGCGATCCGCTCTACCGCATCCATGCCGAATCCGACGCCGGGCTGGCCTTCGCCACCGATCTCGCCGCCGAGAATAATGGCTATCGGCTGCTGGCATGACCGCAACGCTCCACGCCTTTGCCGAATCTCTCTCGGCGGCACAGCGTCTCGCCGATCTGCTCGGCATCGCCTGCCGACCGATCGACACCCGCCGCTTCCCCGACGGCGAATCGCTCGTCACCGTCGCCCCGACCACGCCGACCGCAATCCTCTATCGCTCGCTCGATCATCCCAACGACAGGCTGGTCGAGCTGCTGCTCGCGGTGTCGGCGCTGCGTGATCGCGGCGCGTCGCACATCGTGCTCGTCGCGCCCTATCTCGGTTACATGCGCCAGGACGCGGCCTTCCACCCCGGCGAGGCCGTCAGCCAGCGCGTCATCGGCAGGTTGCTCGCCGGCCATGTCGATGCGCTGGTCACGGTCGATCCGCACCTCCACCGCGTGCACACGCTGGCCGAGGTGGTGCCCGGCATCACCGCCATCACCGTGTCGGCGGCAACGACCCTCGCCGAGACGCTGCGCGGCGATCTCCCGCACGACGCCATCCTGGTCGGCCCCGACGCCGAATCGCGCCCCTGGGTCGAATCGGTCGCCGCGCCGCTCGGCCTCGCGGTGCTGGTCGGTACCAAGCGCCGCCTCGGCGACCGGGAGGTCGAGCTGACGATCGACGGCATCCACTGTGTCCGCGGCCGCCATGTCGTGCTGGTCGATGACGTGATCTCCAGCGGCGCAACGCTGCTCCGCTGCGCCGCGCTGCTCCAGGCGGCGGGCGCCGCATCGATCGAGGCCTGCGCCACCCATTGTCTCGCGCGCCCCGACGATCTGCGCGCGCTGGCCGAAGGCGGCATCGCCCGCATCCGCGCGACCGATACGATCGCCGGGCCGACAGCCAGCATCGCGATCGCCCCGCCGCTGGCGGCGGCCCTTGCCGAACATGGCGAGTTGACGGTATCGCCGCCGCCAACCCGCTTGACCGATATCAATGCCGCGCAGACCGGGATATCGTGAAGCC
This sequence comes from Parasphingomonas halimpatiens, assembly GCF_036663795.1. Taxonomy (NCBI): domain Bacteria; kingdom Pseudomonadati; phylum Pseudomonadota; class Alphaproteobacteria; order Sphingomonadales; family Sphingomonadaceae; genus Parasphingomonas; species Parasphingomonas halimpatiens. The sequence continues at coordinate 134,413 of NZ_JAXOJP010000007.1, read as the reverse complement.
GGCAAGCGCAATCAGACGCGAGGAGAGAGACGGTGTCGCAGACGGAGATGGTGATTGACGCCCCGGGAACGACCGATGTCGATATACTCATCGTCGGCGCCGGCATTTCCGGAATCGGCTCGGCCTGGCACCTGCAGGAGCAATGTCCGGGGCGCAGCTATGCCATCATCGAGGCGAAGGACAGCTTCGGCGGCACGTGGGAGACGCACAAATATCCCGGCGTCCGCTCCGATTCCGATCTCTATACCTTCGGTTATCGCTTCAAGCCGTGGGTCGGCGCGCCGGTCGCGAGCGGCGAGGAGATCCTCAAATATATCGGCGAGGTGATCGACGAAAACGGCATCGCGCCGCATATCCGCTACGGCCACCGCATCACCGCCTGCCGTTGGTCGAGCGCGACCAACCGCTGGACGGTCGAGGCACGCCGCAGCGCTGACGGCGCGACCGTCACCTTCACCTGCAACTTCCTGTGGATGTGCCAGGGCTATTATGATCACGAAAAGCCCTACATCCCCGACTGGCCGGGCCTGTCGGACTATCGCGGGACCTTCGTCCATGCCCAGCTGTGGGATCCGGCGACCGATTATGCCGGCAAGCGCGTACTGGTGATCGGCTCGGGCGCGACCGCCGCAACGGTGGTGCCGGCCTTTGCCGACAAGGCCGCGCATGTGACGATGCTGCAGCGCTCGCCGACCTATTTCTACTGCGCCCCCAACCGCAACGAACTGGCCGACCGCTTGCGCCAGATCGGTATCGACGAACCGACGATCCACCGCGTCGTGCGCGAGCAGATCATGTTCGACCAGGACGCGATGACCCGCCGCTGCATCGAGGAACCCGATGCGGTGTTCGAGGATCTCAAAGCGCTGATCCGCGCCTATGGCGGCGAGGATTTCGTCTTCGAGCCGCATTTCACCCCGCGCTACCGGCCATGGCAGCAACGGCTCGCTTTCTGCCCCGAAGGCGACATCTTCCAGGCGGCGCGCGCGGGCAAGGTCTCCGTCGTCACCGATGAGATCGCGCGCTTCACCGAAAAGGGCGTGCTGACCAGATCGGGCGAGGAGATCGAGGCCGACCTGATCGTCGCCGCCACCGGCTTCCGCCTGTCGGTGATGGGAGAGATCCCGTTCGACGTCGATGGTCGCCCGGTCGACTGGCACGACACCGTCAACTATCGCGGGATGATGTTCACCGGCGTGCCCAATCTCGTCTGGGTGATGGGCTATTTCCGCGCGAGCTGGACGTTGCGCGTCGACATGCTCGGCGATTTCGTCTGCCGGTTGCTCAACCACATGGCCGCGCGCGGCGCGCACCGCGTCGAGGTGGCGCTGCGGCCCGAGGACGCCGGCATGCCCTTGCTGCCATGGATCGACGAGAACACCTTCAACCCCGGCTATCTGCGCCGCGGGCTCGATCGCATGCCGCGGCGCGGCGACAAACCCGAATGGATGCACAATCAGGACTATTGGCGCGAGAAGGGCGAGATCCCGGCGATCGACCTCGATGGCGCCGAGTTCGTTTATGACGGCAAGCCCGTTGCCGTGCAGCGCGAGGCGACGGTCGCTGCCTGATCCGCGTTCGCCCCGGCGCGGCGGCGTGCATCACGCCGTTGCGCGGGACCCGGCGGATCGCGTGTAGACATAGTGGTTGAAGACATAGCCCCAGGGCACCGCCACGATCGGGAAGAGGATGCCGATGAAGACCATCGTCTGATATTCTTCGGGCGCGCCGACGAGCCGGCCCTGCGACCACAGCGGATAGGCGACCAGGATCAGCCACAGCGCCTTATAAAAGATCTCCAGCAGCACGACCGGCAGCATCTTGAGCGGATGGAGGATGCCCAGGCCGGCCAGCGTCGCGAAAGCCGCCCAGACCGACCACGCCATCGCATCTTCGGCTTGCCACGCGCCGCGATGCGTCAGGATATGCGTCCACACCGTGTTGCCCAGCATGAAGAACATCAGGATGTAGAGCAGGCGCAATGCGTAGATATTGATCCGGCGCACGCCGTCATGGCGCTCGTCGCGGCGAAAGATGGCCATCGGGTTGAAGGTCATGCGTGTCTTTCCTTGATTCGGTGCATTAATGTCGGTCGGCTAGCCGACGTCCTTCAGGATCGCCTCGACCGTGGCCAGGCGCTGACCGATCTGCGACGTCGCGGCTTCGATCGCCGCGAGTTTGGCGGCCGTAGCGGACTGACCCGATGCGCATTGCTCGGCGAGCGTGCGATAGGCCTCGTCGCTGGCGAGGCGTGCCCGCGCCTGCGCGATCACCGCGTAATATTTCATGCCGAAGATCGCGAGGATCGCGCCGAGCGGGACGAAGATGCTGAGAAAATAGACGTGTTCGGACATGGGAAATTCCTCTTTCAAGCCTTTGCGGTGAGCGACCTGGCCGCCTCGGCGATCGATTGCGGCGTGAGCGCGAGTGCGAAGGGGGTGACGGCGAAATAGTTGAGCGCCTTGCCGTCGAGCGACAATTCGAGGGTGCTGCTGACCAGGCCCACCGCCTCGAGCTTTTGCAGGTGGAGATGCAGCAGCGGCCGGCTGATCCCCAGTTCGCGCGCCAACTGGCTGATATAGTTGCGACCCTGAGCGTGGAGGGCGGCGACGATCCGCAGTCGCTGCGGGCTGGCAAGCGCTGCGAGCGCCGCTAGCAAGTGGTCGCCGTTCAGGAAGGGGTCAGCAGCGCCATTCATGCGTAAGAAATAACTTACGCATGTCAGGAAGACAAGCGGAATCTGTCGCGCTCGCTGTTGATGGCTGGTGTGACAGAGGTCTCAGCGGCGGACCGGAGCCGCCGCGGGACGGCTCAGAAAGCGCGATCCTTCGCGCCAGAAGCGCCACGGCGTATCGGCCGCCTTGCTGATCCCGATTCGCGGCCCGGCGCCGACCGCGACGGCGCGTCCACCATGCGCCAGCGCAAAGGGCGGCGCATCGAGCGATCGTCCGTCGAACCCGCTATCGATGCCGAACGCCTGACACAGGCGGCCCGGTCCGGCGCATAACCGGCGCAGCTCGTCCATCCCGCGACGCGCGATCATGCGGTCGATGCCGATCGTCGGTTCGATCGCCCGGATCAGCACGCCGCTGGCGGGCACGCATACGAAATTTAGGCACCAGTGCAGGCCGTAGCTGCGATAGACATAGGAATGGCCCGGCGGGCCAAACATGCTGGCATTGCGCGCCGTCCGCCCGCCAAAGCAATGCGATGCCGGGTCGCTCGCGTCATAGGCCTCGGTCTCGACGATCGTGCCGCCGACCCCGTCGACCAGCAGCGTCGTCCCGATCAGCGCGCGCGCTACCGTCTCGACATCGCGCGCGAAGAAATCCGGCGATAGCGGCTGCCCTTCCTTCGCCGGCGCTCCGTCCGTCATCCTGTTCCGTCTCCCATGACGACCCGCCCGGCCGACCGCAGTCGGAACAGATAGGAAGCTCGCCGCGCATTTGGAACGCTGGCCGACCACAGCCCAGAGCGATCCGCCGATTGTTCCCATGCGCTCGCGCGGCTATGGCCACCCCGGTCATCGGGGGCTGTATGAACGCCGGGTTTGCAATCGGATTGTCGATGCTATGTCTCGCGGCCGTGCCGGCGCGGGCCGACGAGCTGCCCGAGGGCCTCTCAGCGTCGGGCAGCGTTCGCCTTCGCTACGAGGCGATCGACGGCCAGGCGCGGTCGGGCTTCAATAGCGCCGACCAACTCCTCAACCTGCGCACCCAATTGTTGCTCACGCTGCGCCACCACAATCTGCGGCTGGTCACCGAAATCCATGACAGTCGCGTGTGGAACGCCGATCCCGGCACGCCGCTGACCACCAATGAGGTCAATGCGATCGAGCCGGTGCAGGCCTATCTCCAGGCCGATCTCGGGGGCATCCTCGGACCGGGCACGGCGACGAGCGTGCGCGCAGGGCGCTTCACGCTCGATCTCGGCTCGCGGCGGCTCGTCGCCGCTGACGATTATCGCAACACCACCAACGGTTTCACCGGGCTGCGCGGCGATATCCAATCGACCTCGGGCATCAAGGCGACCGCCATCTATGTGCTGCCGCTGACGCGCTTGCCCGACGACGGCCCTTCCTTGCGTAACAACCATATCGCGCTCGACAAGGAGAGTTTCGCCAGCGTGCTGTGGGGCGGTTTCGTTGCGCGTCAGGCCAAGGGTCATCCGCTATTGGTTGAGGCGAGCTTTCTCCATTTCGGCGAGCGCGACGCCCCCGGTCGGCCGACCCGCGACCGGTCGCTCAACAGCCTGGGCGGCCGTATCGTCGTCGATCCGCGCCCCGGGCATGTCGATTGGGGTGTCGAGGGCATCTATCAATGGGGTCGGATCAGCGCCTCGGCCGCTGCCGGCGCCGCGACCCTGCCGGTCGATGCCAATTTCCTTCGCGCGCTGGTCGGTTACAGCGTCGCGGCACCATGGAAACCGCGCCTCTTGGTCGAAGTCGACCGCGCGAGCGGCGGCGCCGGGCCGAGCTATCACCGCTTCGATCCGCTGTTCGGCATGCGCCGCGCGGACCTCGGCCCGGCGGGGCTCTACAATGCCATCGGCCGCAGCAACGTGTTGTCGCCCGGGGTCAGGCTCGAGGTCACACCATCTGCGCGGTTCGATGCCTTTATCGGCTATCGCGCGCTGTGGCTCGCCGATCGTCGCGACGCCTTCTCGACGACCGGCGTGCGCGATCCGAGCGGCGCTTCGGGACGCTTCGCCGGCCAGCAGATCGATCTGCGGATGCGCTACTGGCTTTTGCCCAAGCGGCTGCGCTTCGAGGCGGATGGCGTGCTGCTCGCCAAGGGCCGCTTCCTGCGCGACGCGCCCAACGCCAATGCCGCCACCGCGACGCGCTATGTCTGCTTCAACCTGACCGCGACTTTCTGACTATCGCGCCAGCCGCGTGACATGCCCCATCTTGCGCCCGGCGCGCATCTCCTTGCCATAAAGGTGCAGATGCGCCCCCGGCTCGGCAAGAATCTCGTGCCAGCGCGCGGCCTGCTCGCCGATCAGATTATCCATCGTCACCGCCGGCGCGCTCAGCCCGGTGTCGCCGAGCGGCAGGCCGCAGATCGCGCGGATATGGTTCTCGAACTGCGAGGTCACCGCGCCCTCGATCGTCCAGTGCCCGCTATTATGGACACGCGGCGCCATCTCGTTGAACACCGGGCCGTCCTCGCTCGCGAAGAACTCGCACGCGAGCACGCCGACATAAGCGAGCGTGTCGGCGATCCGCCCGGTCAGCGCGGCGGCCTCGGTCCAGCATGCCGCGATCGGCGCCGGCGCCGGCACGGTCGAGCGCGCCAGCACGCCATCGACATGCTCGTTCCATGGCGGGGGATAGCTGACCATTTCACCGTCCGCACCGCGCGCGAGGATGATCGAGAATTCATGGCTGAAGGTCACGAAGCCCTCGAGGATCGCCGGCCGGCCGCCGATCGCCTCCCATGCCGCGTCCGCATCGGCCGCATCGGCGATGCGCACCTGGCCTTTGCCGTCATAGCCGAGTCGCAGCGTTTTGAGGATCGCCGGCGCGCCGATCTCGGCCAACGCGTCGCGCAGTTCGGCGATGCTCGTCACCTTGCGCCACGGCGCCGTTCGCCCGCCAAGCTTGCCGACGAACGCCTTCTCGCTCGCACGGTCCTGCGCGATGGCGAGCGCTGCGGGCGCCGGGTGGACCGGTACCTTGGTCGACAGATAATCTACGGGCGCGAGATCGATATTCTCGAATTCATAGGTCACCACATCCGCCGCGCTGACCATCTCGTCGAGCACGATGCGGCTGTGATAATCGGCGCGCGTAAAGCTGGACGCGGTCTGCGCCGCGACGCTCTCGGCATCGGGCGCCAGCACGCGGGTGTGGTAGCCCAGTTCCGCCGCCGCGCTCGCCAGCATCCGGCCGAGCTGCCCGCCGCCCAGAATGCCGATCGTCGAACCGGGGGGCAGCGGCGTCATTGCGGGTCGACCGGGACCGCCTCGGTCTGCGCCGCGCGCCACGCCTTGAGCCGCTCGGCGAGCAACGCATCGCCGAGGCTCAGGATTGCAGCGGCGAGCAGGCCGGCATTCTTCGCGCCGGGCTTGCCGATTGCCAGCGTGCCGACGGGGATGCCGGCAGGCATCTGCACGATCGACATCAGGCTATCCATGCCCTTCATCGCCTTGCTCTCGACCGGCACGCCGAGCACCGGCAGATGCGTCATCGACGCGGTCATGCCCGGCAGATGCGCCGCGCCGCCGGCCCCGGCAATGATCACCTTGATCCCACGCCGCTCGGCATGGCTGGCATATTCGTAGAGCCGCGCCGGGGTGCGGTGCGCCGAGACGACCTTGGTTTCGCACGGCACGCCGAGCTCCGCCAATATATCGGCGCTGTGGTGCATCGTCTCCCAATCGGAGGTGCTGCCCATGATGATGCCGACCAGTGGTTGCGTCATGTTCGAGGGCGTTAGCGGGCACAAGCGAGGAGGGCAACTGGCGTGGCGCCGATGCGGCGTGTAGAGACGCGTTCATGACGCAAGAAGTTGAAAATGCCGCCGTGCAGGACAGTTCGGGCCACCGCGCGCTGCTGCGGATCGCGGCGCTCGGCATGGCCGTTGCCGGGTCGGGCTATGCCATCGCCCGCGCCGTCGCGCCGCGCATCGCCGCGCGACGGCGCGACAAGGGATTGAGCTTCGGTACGGCGCGCGTCCACGGCGCGGTGCTCCACTTCGCCCGCGCCGGACGTGGCCCCGCACTGATCCTCATTCATGACGTACCGCAGGACTGGAGCGCGTGGCGCCCGATCATCGATCGCCTCGCGACGCGCTTCACCGTCATCGCGCCCGATCTGCGCGGCATCGGCGGCTCGACCGCTGGCTCGCCCAAATTCGACGCCGCAACGATGGCGGGCGATATTCAGCACCTCGCCCATGCGCTCAAGCTCGACCGCGTCCATGTCGTTGGCCACGGCATTGGCGGGCAGGTCGCGCACGCCTTTACGCGGCAGTTCCCGCAGGCAACGCGCGGCGTGACCCTGCTCGACTGCGCGGTACCCGGCATCGATGGCTGGGACGACAGCCTTGCCGGCCCCGCCGCCTGGCCGGTCGGTTTCCTGCAAACCCCAGAGCTCCCCGAGACGCTGCTTGCCGGCCGCCACGCGCCGCTGCTCGAATATCTGCTCAGCGCCGGCAATTTCGACGCGACGATGATCGCCGAGAGCCTCAAGGCCTATGCCACGCCCGAGCAGCTTCATGCCGCCTGCGCGATGTACCGCGCCTTTCCGGCCAATGCCCGTTTCGGCTTCGAGCAACAGGCGCCGATCGACGTGCCGCTGTTGCTCGCCGCCGGCGACGCCTCGCCGCTCGCGGCGCTCGCCCCGCGCATCGCCACCGCGCTGCGCGCGAGCGGCTTCGCGCATGTCACCGAGGCGACCGTCGCCGGCGCGGGCCATTATGTCGTCGCCGACCAGCCCGACGCCGTCGCCGCGCTGATCGAGCGGCACGCCGCGTAGCGCAACGCAAAAAAAGGGGGCGGCCGCCGCAGCGACCGCCCCCTGGCCTCACTCGGCCGCGACCGGCTCGACGTCGTCGGCCGCGTCATTGGCGACCGGCCCGGCCAGCGCCAGCCCCTTGTCGGCCAGCACCAGCCCCATCAGCGCATTGACTAGCGAGCCTTCGCCGGATGCGCCGCCACCGCCATTGATCTGGACGCGCGGGACGATGTCGACCCCCGACGTCTCCAGCGCCTCGGCGATCCGCTCGACCACCTGGCGGGTGAGCTGGAACTGCGCGCCGCCCGACGCCGCGACCTGCTTGGCGATCGTCTCGGCGGTGGCGGTACCGACCTTGCTGACGCGCTCGGCGTCGGCCGAGGCCAATGCGACGATCTTGGCCGCCTCGCCCTCGCCCAGCAGGCGGATGCGGTCGCCTTCAGCGCGTGCCGCGGTGCGGGTCTGCTCGGCCTCCTGCGTCGCACGCCGCGCCGCCGCCTTGCCCTGGTTCTCCTGCACCGTGATCGACAACTCGGATTCGGTTATCGCGGTCTGCTGATGCGCCCGCGCCTCGGCCTCTCTCAGGCTCTTCTCGCCCTCGGCGGCGATCTTCTGCTTTTCGTAGGTCGCGACCTTCTCTTCGGCGATCTGGCGCTGGCGCAGCTGGGCGAGTACCTGCTCGATCTGGTCATTGCCCGGCGCGGCGCGCGGCGTGCCGATCAGCACCTCCTGCATTTCGAGATTATAGTTGCTGAACTTGGTGCGCATTTCCTCACCGGCCTGCTCCTGCAGGTCGCTGCGGTCCTGCAACAGCTGGATCAGCGTCTTCTTCTGCGCGACGTTCTTGAAATAGGCCGAGACCATCGGGTCGAGCGTCTGCTCGACCAGCTTCTTGATGTCGCCGAAGCGCTGGATGACGAGCGGCGCCTTGCGGTAATCGATATGCACGACGACCGAAAGCGGCAGCGTCGGCTCGAACGCGTCCTTGGTGATCAGCGAGACCTCGGACAGATTCTCGTCGAGCTTGTGCTGGCCGGTCGTGCCCTCATCCCATTTCAGGATGAAGTTGGTCGTCGGCACGACGATGATTTTGCCGGCATAGGTGTTGAAGGCATATTTGCCCGGCAGCAACGGCTCGCGCCACACGCCGCGCGTCCCGCGCTCGACCAACTCGCCATGGCGATATTCCTCGCCCGTCGAGTCGGTACCGCTGTCACCGGTGTACGAGATCACCACGCCGACATGGCCGACCTCGATGATCGTCTTGGCGACCATCTCGACCGTCGCGAACAGCCGGTTGATGAAATAGCTGCCCTCGACCAGCACCTGCAACTGCCGCCCGCGGCGTCCGCCGGCGGCGAGGAACTTCTCGGGATCCTGGAAGCTGTTGTGGAAGGTCGCCGTATCGTCCTGGTCGGTGCCGACCTGCGGCGCGATGATGTGGTCGGCGGTCAGCGCCGGGCCGTCATGCACCGTGACCACGCCGATCATATCGTCGGCATTCTTGATCACCACCGCCATGAAGCCGTTGCGCTGGTCGATGACGTCCTTCATCTCGGCGAACAGCTGCGCGTCCTCGCCCTCGAGCATCAGGCCGTACATGCGGTCGCCGGTGATGACGACGAACTGCGCGAGGTTGAGCGCGTAGGTACCCTCGCGCAGGATCGCGCGCTGCGGACCCTTCTGCCCGCCCTCGGTGAGAAAGCGCCGCGCATCGAGAAACTCGGCGGTGCGGACATTGCTGGCGAGCGTCTGCGTCGGCTCGAGCGGAAGTCCGTCGCGCGCGAAGACATAACCGACCTGGCCTTGCGGGATGGTGACCAGCGACTGGATGTGCAGCCGATACTGGAACGGGAAGAAAAAATGATAGCCGCCGCGCAGTACATCGGGCTGGAAACCTGCTTCCTTGTTAAGCGCGATCAGCCCGCCGGCGATCGAGCCGTTGCGACTCCACAATTTCTCGACGATCGCCACGCGGTTGTTACCGACATAGCGCACGCATCGTGATGCCATGAAGAGGACGACAAAGATGACTGCCACCACCGCAATGGTGCCGGCCGTATAGATAGTTGCCATCGGAAAGTTGGTCCTTGAAATGAAGACCGGTTTGCCCCCGGGTCTTCGCAATCACGTCTTGCGTGATCGTCGGGCAATTTACGCTTGCGCGAAATGACGGTCTAGCGGAATCGGCGTGCGTCTCACGCAATCGCGCGTAATGCACTCAATCGGTTGGCCCCGTCGACAGCGGTTCTGCGCCACCGGGATAGCGCGCGGCGATATAGCCCGCGACCGTCCGCGCATCTCCCTCGTCGAGCTTGCCGCGCTCCACTGCCAGTGCGGCGACGGCGGCGGCGATGCGGTCACAGCTCTCAGCGGCAAGCTCGATCAACTCGGGCCGCCGCGCCTGCGCGGCCGAGGCGAAGGCGGCGGCAAAGGCGTCGGTCGCGGTGCCGAGATCGCTCCCCAGCAGGCGAAAGCGCTCGTCATGATGGTCCCAGGACAGCCGGTCGATCGCGCCTGTGCCGACAATCCGCGCAGTGTCCGCACGGCGTCCGCCACCCGCCGCTGCGACGTCGCGGCAATCGCACCGGGATCGCGCGCCAGGCGATGCGCGCGCCGCCGCCGAAGCAGCGGGTCGAGCATCCGCGCGCCGATCGCGCTGACCCCGATCAGTGCGGCATAGGCGGGCAGGAAATAGCCGCCGGTCAGCATCATCCGCGCCACCACATCGCCCAGTGAGCTAGGCTGCGGCTCCACGAGAAATCCCGCCGCGAGGCAGGCGAGCAGATAGGCCGGCACGCAGAAATGCAGCAGGATGCCAGCGACGATCCGCCACGGCAGCACCGCGCGGGTCGCATCGTGGATCGCCGGTGTCGTTCGCCCCGTCACGCCCTTCTCCCGACGCGACCGGAGGCCGCGCTCAGCGCTCGCTTAGATAGTAACGATCGGTCGCGTTCAAATCCTCGTCGAGCTGATAGACCATCGGCTGCCCGGTCGGAATCTCGAGCGTGGTGATCGCATCGTCAGGAATGTTCGACAGATGCTTGACCAGCGCACGCAGCGAATTGCCGTGCGCCGAGATCAGCACGCGCTGCCCGGTGCGCAGCGCGGGCGCGATGCGCGCTTCCCAATAGGGCAGCACGCGCGCGATCGTATCCTTCAGGCTCTCGGTCGACGGGATAGCGATACCGGCGTAACGCCGGTCCTGCGACAGGTCATAGGCACTGCCCGCCTCCATCGGCGGCGGCGGAATGTCGAAGCTGCGGCGCCAGACATGCACCTGCTCGTCGCCATATTCCGCCGCGGTCTCGGCCTTGTCGAGCCCGGTCAGCCCGCCATAATGGCGCTCGTTGAGCCGCCAGTCCTTCTCGACCGGCAGCCACAGCCGGTGCATTTCCTCCAGTGCGAGGTTGAGCGTCTTGATCGCGCGGGTCTGCAGCGAGGTGAAGCACTGGTCGAAATCGAGCCCCTTCTCCGCCATCAACGCGCCGGCCGCCCGCGCCTCGTCCGCACCCTTCTCGGTCACATCGACGTCCCACCAGCCGGTGAAGCGGTTCTCGAGGTTCCAGGCCGACTGGCCGTGGCGGATCAGGACGAGGGTGGGCATGCAATTTTCCTTGCCGTCACCCCAGCGAAAGCTGGGGTCGCGTTGTAACGGGAGACCCCAGCTTTCGCTCGGGTGACGCGAATTAGATCCCGTCGATCACTTCCGCAATCGTCTCCAGGCACGCATGCGCCAGCGCCTTGCTCCGCTCCGGCGACCAGCCGAATTCGGCATCGGCATTCGCGTCATGGTCCTTGAACGGCATCTCCAGCGTCATCGCCACGGCGCCGAAGCGCTCGGCCAGCTGGTTGGTCGACATGGAAAGATTGGCCTTGCCCGGTGCCGACTTGTCATAGCCCTTTTCAGTCTGGAAATCGGGCGTGCGCGCCGCCAGCCGCCGGCCGAAATCGTAGAACTTCTCGCCCAAGGCATCCGTCCAGCGGGGGATCCCCTCGAAGCCGGCGAGGAAATTGGCCGGGATCGCCTCGTCGCCATGCACGTCCATCGCCAGCGCGACGCCGGTCGCGTCCATCGCGTTCCGCACGCACAGCACCTCGGGGCTCTTCTCCGCGCTCGGTGTATGCCATTCGCGGTTGAGGTTGATCCCCGCCGCATTGGTCCGCAGATGGCCGCGAAAGCTGCCATCGGGGTTCATGTTGGGCACGACATGGAAAGTGCACTTTTCACGCAGCGCCTTCGTCGTCGCATCGTCGCCATCGGTCAGACGCTCGAGCGCGCCCTCCATCCACCATTCGGCCATGCTCTCGCCGGGATGCTGGCGGGCATAGAGCCATACCGGCTTGGGCCCCGAGCCGATCGTGAAGCAATCGATCGCCCGTCCGTCGAGCGAGGTGCCGAGCTGGCGGTGCGTCACCCCCGGCTGCAGCGCGGTCGCCGCGACCAGCGCGTCGTGGCGCTCCATCGTGTACGGCGCAAAATAGGCGAACCACACGAGTTCGGTATCGACCGTCCAGCGCCATTCGAGCACGCCATCGGCATAGCTGGTATCGGTCATCCGCCATTCGGTGCGGTCGGTCGAGACGCGCGTCTTGTAGCCCGGCCAGCCGAACGGATAGGCCGAGCCGCCGGCGTTGACGATGCGCAGCGTCAACGTCCGGCCCTTCGCCCCGGCGACGCGGAAATGGAACCATTGGTAGAAATCGGACAGATGGTCCGTGACGATTTCCAGGTCGATCCGGTCGCCATCGATGCCGAGGACGCGAATGTTGCCGCTGTCGAAGGCGGCGTTGATCTCGATGCTCATTTGACCGTGATAGTGCGGCCGGATTCCCCGGGGAAGTCCTTGAAGATCGCCGCGGCCAATTTCGCCGCCTCGACATTGGCCTGCGCATCGGGCGAAGCGGTGTCGGCGGCGGTCTGGGCATGGCCTTCCCAGATCACCGTGCCGTCGCTGCGCCGCCGGATCTGCACCGACAGGTCGGTCAGCACGATCTCGCGATAGCGCGGCTTGCCGATCGGGAAGGACACAGAGCCGCCGATGCCGACACCACCGCCATAGCCGCCCGTCGAAGTGCCGCCGCCGATGCCGATCGTGACCGGCGAGCGGCGCGGCGGACCGGGGCGCGTGGTGCGCGTCACGCCGACCACGGCGAGATACTGGCTCGTCGCGCCGGCCGCCGGTGCGACATAACCATAACGGATCAGCTCGTTCGAAACGGCGCCGGTATAGACCTGCGATTCGAGGCTCGTCGCCCAGCCGGTCGTCGCCGCCTCGGCGCTCAGCGTGCCCGTTTCGAGCGGCGCGCCGAGATGGAAACGCGACACCTCGACCGGGGTTCGCGTCGGCGTGGTCGCGCACGCGCCAAGCGACATCGCCGCACCCGCCACCAGCACCATCGATAGAGCACGCATCGCAACGATCCTTCCGAACGCTTGTTTCGCCTGCATAACGCTCGACCGGGCCCATCGGGTTCCCGTGCTCCGCGCCTTGACTCGGCACGCCGGCGACTATAGGCGAGCGCCTCTTTTCCGACACCAAGAATCAGAAGCGAACGAGATCATGAAGATCCGCAATTCACTGAAGTCGCTCAAGGACCGGCATCGCGACAACCGCGTGATTCGCCGCCGTGGCCGCACCTATGTGATCAACAAGACCAACCGCCGGTTCAAGGCCCGCCAGGGCTGAGCCGTGTCCGCACGTCGTGCCGTCATCTTCGATGTCGGCCGTGTGCTGATCGATTGGGAAATCCGTTTCCTTTATGAGCGCCTCATCCCCGAGGGTGAGGCGCTTGACGCGTTCGTGCGCGACGTCGTCACGCCCGAATGGCATTTCCAGCACGACATGGGCCGGCCCTTTGCCGAGACCTCGGCGGAGCTGATCGCGCAACATCCCGCGCATGCCGATCTGATCGCGCAGTTCGGCCCGCGCTTCAACGAGACCAACCGCGCCGCCATACCGGGCATGCCCGAACTGCTGGCCGAGCTCGATTCGACCGGCGTGCCGCTGTTCGCGATCACCAATTTCTCGGGCGAATTCTTCCCGCCGTTCCGCGCCAAATATCTCGAAATGTTCGATCGCTTCCGCGACATCGTCGTGTCGGGCGACGAGAAGCTGATCAAGCCCGACGCCGCAATCTACCATCTCGCGCTCGATCGCTTCGGCCTGCGCCCGGACGAATCGGTCTTCGTCGACGACAATGCCGACAACATCGCCGGCGCCGCAGCGCTGGGGATGCACGCCATCCTGTTCACGGATGAGCCGGCGCTCAGGGCCGAACTGAAAGTGCTGGGTTTCGCCGTCTAACGCCCCTTCTCCCTTTCCCGGCGAAGGCCGGGATCCAGTTGGGGGACGAAAGTGAGTAGCGTTGCGCCCGTTTTTGTGGCCATCCCAACTGGGCCGGCCTTCGCCGGGGAAGTCAGGGTTGTTGGCGTCCGGCATCCACAAGGCCGAGCCTCGCGAGCCGAAGCAATTCGGGCAAAGCATTACGCATTGCGGCAATCAGCGCCGCATTCTCATCCCAGCGCGCTTCGGGCACCACGTAAGGGGGGTCTTGAATCAAGCATGCTGCAACCATCTCTTCGCCACGCCATTCATCGACGAACGCGTCATCGCCATCGGCCTTGGTCGAAACCGCGACCGCGCACATGCACGCATTGTCGTCGAGCCGCCGGACGAACCATGGACCCGGCGTTGCCGCTTCATCGAGAGCGTTAAGCCTGGCTAGATCCTCTTCACGCATCTTCCGCTACTCCGCACCCGCTCGCGCTTCAGCTATAACCCTTCAACTCGTCGCCGACGATGCGCACGACGTGCAGCACGTTGGTCGATCCCGGCGTTTTGAACGGCACGCCGGCGATCAGGATCACGCGGTCGCCGGCCTTGGCGATCTTGTGACGCAGCGCCATGCGCTTGGCCTTGGCGACCATGTCCTCGAACGAATCGACGTCGCGCGTATGCACCGCGTGCGTGCCCCATAACAGGCCGATGCGCCGCGCGGTGTCGAGGCGCGGCGTCAGCACCATCAACGGTACCGAGGGGCGTTCGCGCGCGACGCGGCGCGCGGTCGAGCCCGAGCTGGTGAAGCAGATGATCGCCGCCGCATCGACCGTCGCGGCGATGTTCTTCGCCGCCTCGGCCAGCGCGTCGGCGGTGGTCGGGTCGGAGCGGATGACGGTGAAGTGAATCCGTTCGCCGTGCATCGGGTCGAGCTCGACCGCTTCGCCGATCGAATTCATCATCGCGACCGACTCGATCGGCCAGGCGCCCGCCGCGCTCTCCGCCGACAGCATGATCGCATCGGCACCGTCATAGACCGCGGTCGCCACGTCGGAGACTTCGGCGCGCGTCGGCGAGGGCGACAGGATCATCGATTCGAGCATCTGCGTCGCCACCACCACCGGGCGGCCGAGCCGGCGCGATACCTCGACGATGCGCTTCTGCAGCGGGGGGACGGATTCGGGTGGCAGCTCGACGCCGAGATCGCCGCGCGCGACCATCACGCCGTCGCACATCTCGACGATTTCCTCGAGCCGCTCGATCGCCGCCGGCTTCTCGATCTTGGCGAGCAGCGCCGCCTTGCCGCCGATCAGCTTGCGCGCCTCGGCGAGATCCTCGGGCCGCTGGACGAACGACAGCGCGATCCAGTCGACACCCTGGTCGACCGCGAAGGCGAGGTCGCTGCGGTCCTTCGGCGTCAGCGCCGCCATCGGCAGGACGACATCGGGGACGTTGAGCCCCTTGTTGTTCGACAACGCGCCGCCGACCACCACCAGGGTGGTGATGCGGTCCATGTCGTGCTCGGTGACGCGCAGCACCAGCTTGCCGTCGTCGAGCAGCAGGCGCGCGCCCGGCTCGATCGCCTCGAAGATCTCGCGATGCGGCAGTTCGACGCGCGTCGCGTCGCCCGGCGTTTTGTCGCGGTCGAGCACGAAGGTCGCGCCGGTCTTCAACTCGGTCTTGCCGCCCTCGAACTTGCCGACGCGCAGCTTGGGGCCCTGCAGGTCGGCGAGGATCGTCGTCGGACGGCCATATTTCTTTTCGAGGCTGCGAATCGCCGCGATCACCGCGACCTTCGATTCCTGGTCGCCGTGGCTCATGTTGACGCGGAACGCATCGGCGCCTGCCTCATAGAGCTTGGCGATCATCTCGACGCTGCTGCTCGCGGGGCCCAGCGTGGCGAGGATGCGGACTTTCCTCGAGCGCGGGCTGATGGCCTTGGTCATGCGGTCCTCTCGCTTGTACCGAGCCGGTCCTAGCCCCTATCTGCCGGCAATCAACCTTGGAGCATAGAAATGTCATCGCTCGACGCACTCGACGACCATGTCGCCGCAAACGCCTTCCGCCGGCTGGTCACCCATTTGCGCCACCGCGAGGACGCGAAGAATATCGACCTGATGGGTCTCGCCGGCTTCTGCCGCAATTGCCTGGCTGACTGGGTCGAGGAAGCGTCGGACGGCGCGCTCGACAAGGCGGCCGCGCGTGAGCTGATCTATGGCGAACCCTATGCCGCGTTCAAGGCGCGCCAGCCCGAGGCAACGCCGGAACAGCTCGAGGCAATGCGGATCAGCGTTGCGAAGAACGGGTGAGCGGGACTAAGGGCCGCGCTCCCGATTCAAATTCAGCTTCAAGGATTCGCCCATGAGCGACGTGATCGCCGCCGAACAACTCCGCCTGTTCATCGAACGCATCGAGCGGCTCGAGGAAGAGAAGAAGGGCATGGCCGACGACATTCGTGACGTCTATGCCGAAGCCAAGTCGACCGGCTATGACGTGAAGACGATGCGCACCATCGTCCGCTTGCGGCGGATGGAAAAGCATCACCGCGACGAGGCGGAGGCG
Source organism: Parasphingomonas halimpatiens (assembly GCF_036663795.1). Taxonomy (NCBI): domain Bacteria; kingdom Pseudomonadati; phylum Pseudomonadota; class Alphaproteobacteria; order Sphingomonadales; family Sphingomonadaceae; genus Parasphingomonas; species Parasphingomonas halimpatiens. The sequence continues at coordinate 118,111 of NZ_JAXOJP010000007.1, read as the reverse complement.
CTGCTCGAGACGTACAAGGCGGCGCTCGGCCTGGCCTAGAAGGGGTATGGGGATGCATCTGCTGGGCTCGACCGCGTCGCCGTTCGTTCAGCGCGTGCTGATGACGGCGCGTGCCAAGGGCGCCGAACTCGATGTGCATCCGCCGCTTGGCGGCAAGCTGACCTCGCCCGAGTTCCTCGCGATCAGCCCGATGGGGCGTGTCCCGGTGCTGGTGCTCGATGACGGTTTGCATCTCTGCGAGTCGGAGGCGATCGCCTGCTATCTCGACGAGACGCTCCCCGGGGCAGTGCTGATGCCCGATACGCCGCTGGCGCGGGCGCGGGTGCGCGAGATCGTCGCCATCACCCTCGCCGAGGTCGCCGCCGGGCTGCGCCCGTTGATGATGCACCTGGTGTTCCGCATGCCCGGCGCGCCCGAGCTCGTCGCGGCGGCGCGAAGCCAGCTCGGCAAGGGGCTCGATGCGCTCGACCGGCTGCTGAACCGCGACGGCCTGTTCGCCGCTGGCGCTACGCTGACGGCGGCGGATTGCGCGCTGGTGCCGATCCTGACGCTGACGCGGATCGTCGATCCCCTGACCGGCGCCGGGGCGATGGTCGCCGAACGCGACCAGGTCGCCGCCTACGACGCGCGCATCGCCGCCAATCCGGTGGCGGCACGCACGATCGCGGAAATGACCGCCGGTTTCGCCGCGATGATGACACGCAACGCTGCGGCGGGTTGAGCAAGGACCGACGAAAGCGCTAGAGCGCCCCCGATCTCCAGAAAACGAAAGACGCGATACCGCGATGGCAGGCCATTCCAAGTTCAAGAACATCATGCACCGCAAGGGCGCGCAGGACAAAAAGCGCTCGGGCATGTTCTCCAAGCTGAGCCGCGAAATCACCGTCGCGGCGAAGATGGGGCTGCCCGATCCGGACATGAACCCGCGGCTGCGCGCGGCGGTCAACACCGCCAAGGCGGCGTCGATGCCGAAGGACAATATCCAGCGCTCGATCGACAAGGCGACGCGCGGCGACGCCGAGAATTACGAGGAAATTCGCTATGAGGGCTTCGGCCCGGGCGGCGTGTCGCTCATCATCGAGGCACTGACCGACAATCGCAACCGCACCGCGACCAATGTGCGCACCGCGGTGTCGAAGAATGGCGGCAATCTCGGCGCCAGCGGCTCGGTCAGCCACGCCTTCGACCGCATGGGGCTGATCACTTACCCCGCGAGCGTCGGCGATGCCGAGAAGGTGTTCGAGGCCGCGCTCGAAGCGGGTGCCGAGGACGTGCAGTCGAGCGAGGACGGCCACGAAATCTGGACCGCCCAGGGCGACCTGCACGAAGTCGCCAAGGCACTGACCCCGGTGCTCGGCGAGGCCGAAGGCGCCAAACTCGCCTGGCGCCCGCAGGTGATGGTCGATGTCGGTGAATCCGACGCCGCGCTGCTGTTCAAGCTGATCGACACGCTCGACGACGACGACGACGTGCAGACCGTGTGGGGAAATTACGAAGTCTCCGACGCCGTGATGGAGAAGCTGGGTTGACCTTCTTCAAGCCCCTCCCCTTCAGGGGAGGGGTTGGGGTGGGGCAGTGCCTTAGCGCGCGCGCTTTTGTGCCGGCGTCGAAAGAAGAGTTGGATTCGCGCGGAGGCGCGGAGGCGCGGAGGTGTTCCGCACGGCGCCTCCGTCTCGCGTCAGCAAGGCCTTGCCATTCCGTGGCAGCCGACCAGATTGTCTCTCATATTCACGGTCGCGCGCACTGCACGCGAGGCCGCTCCGCGCCTCCGCGCCTCCGCGCGAACAGATCCTACTTCTTGTTCTTCCCGAAAGCCGCATGATCATCCTCGGCCTCGACCCCGGCCTCGGTACGACAGGCTGGGGGCTGATCCGCGCCGAGGGCAACCGGCTGTCGCATCTCGCCAATGGCCGGCTCAAGACCGACAGCGCCACGCCGCTCGCCCGCCGGCTCGCGCATCTCGACATGATGCTCGGCGCGCTGCTCGTCGATCATGCGCCCGATGCGGCGGCGGTCGAGGAAGTGTTCGTCAACGCCAACCCGCAATCGACCCTCAAACTCGGCCAGGCGCGCGGCGTGGTGCTGTGCTCGGTCGCACGCGCCGGGATCGAGCCCGGCGAATATGCCGCCCGGCTGGTCAAGAAGGCAGTGGTCGGCACCGGCAATGCCGAAAAGGCCCAGGTCCACGCCATGGTCGCGCGGTTGCTGCCGGGCGTGAAGATCGACGGCCCCGACGCCGCCGATGCGCTGGCGGTGGCGATCTGCCACGCGCATCATTTGGCGAGCGCGCGGCGCATTTCTTGATCCTCCTAATTCCTCCTCGGAACGGGGAGGGGGACCGCGCGCTTCTTCAGCGCGTGGTGGAGGGGGAGCGCCGCAAGCGCTACGCTGGTGGCGCGCCCCCTCCACCATGCTTCGCACGGTCCCCCTCCCCGTACCGGGGAGGAACTGCTAGCACGCGCAAATGATCGCGCATCTCAAGGGCAGGCTTGAATCGACCGGCATCGACCATGCCGTGATAGACGTGGGCGGCGTGGGATATCTCGTCGGCGCTTCGGCCAAGACGCTCGCGGCGATCGGCCCCGTCGGCGAAGCGGCGACGCTGTTCACCGAGATGCTCGTCGCCGAGGACTTCATCCGCCTCGTCGGCTTCGCCCGGCCCGACGAGCGCGACTGGTTCCGCCTGCTCACTGCGGTACAGGGCGTCGGCGCGCGCGTTGCGCTGGCGATCCTTTCGGTGCTCGAACCGACCGAACTAGCCCGCGCCATCGCCGCCCAGGACAAGGCGATGATCGGCCGCGCCAACGGCGTCGGCCCCAAACTCGCCGAACGCATCGTGCGCGAGTTGAAGGACAAGGCCGGCGGGGTGATTCTCGGCTCGGTCACCCCGGTCGCGGCGGCAAGCAGCGCCGCGTCTGATGCGGTCTCCGCGCTGCTCAACCTCGGCTTCCGCCCGGCAGAAGCCAATGCCGCCGTGGGTGCGGCCGAGGAGGAACTGGGCGCGGGCGCGAGTCTCGATGCGCTGGTGCGGCTGGCGCTGCGCAAGGCGGCGAAGTGAGCAAAGTGACGGGCGTTGCGCTAGTCGCCAGTTGTCCGTGCGTCGATGAGCTTATTAATGGTGAATTTGTGATCGTGAGCGACCCCGTCGCCGAGATTCAGGTATGGCTCAAGGATCACTGTCACGGCGCTGCCCTCTTGGAGGTTTCCGACCGAGCGGGAGGGAGTAAGCACCCTCAATTCGAGCTTTGGTGTGCCGGTGTGAACTACATGAATGTCGAAGATGAATTCGCGGCATTTGTTATGTCTCGACGGTGGGGTGCGCCGGAGACTGTGATTTTGATGTTGCAGCCCGAAGAGGGCGTTACTCGCGTATTCCGTCCACCCTATGACGAAGATGGGTGGATGAAATGACCGACACCGAAAGGCTCATGATTTCCGCCGGCAGCAACAAAAACCTCAACGCCGCGCCGCGCCCCAGGACCCTCGTCGATTTCGTAGCGCAGAAGGCGCAGAAGATCGGCCGAGCTTCCCGCGCCAAGGGGCGCGAGCTTGAGCGTTTCGCCACCGCGCGCGCAAACCGCGCTACACGCCGGCTAGGCAAGCGCGCATTGGCGCATCGCCCGCATCGGGTTATATTCGCGGTATGACGCAACTCACCATCTCCATGCCGGCGGCGCTGCAAAGCTGGGTCGAATCGCGGATTTCCGAAGGCACCTATGCCGACGCGGCCGACTATCTGCGCGATTTGATCAGGCACGATCAGGAGCAGAATGACCGGCGCTGGATTCGCGCGATGATCGACGAGGGTCTCGCATCGGGCGTGATCGAGCGCGACGGCCTGGAAGTGTTCGACGAGGTGATCGCCGAGGATCCGGAGTTACGTGCCTAAGCTTCGCCTGGCGCCGGCGGCGCGTGATGATGTCCGGGATATCAGGATTTACAGCAAGACGATCTTTGGACCGACGGTTGCAAGTGCCTATATTAGCGGACTACGCGAGGCGCTCGCGATGCTTGCGGATTTGACGTCGGCGGGTGCTGCCGAGAGCGATCTCGGTGAGGACATCCGTGGCTTCGCCTATCGCTCCCATCGCATATATTATCGCCCGATAGACCAAGGCGTGCTGATCATCCGCATCTTGCATCATAGTCGCAATGCACCGCGCGCGCTTGGACGCAACGAATGACCGACACCGACCGCCTCATCACCCCCGCACGCCGCAGCGAAGATGTCGATGCCGCGCTGCGCCCCAAGAGCCTCGACGATTTCGTCGGGCAGAAGGCGGCGCGCGAGAATCTGCGCGTGTTCATCGCGGCGGCCAAGGCGCGCGGCGATGCGCTCGACCATGTGCTGTTCTTCGGCCCGCCCGGGCTCGGCAAGACCACGCTGGCGCAGATCGTCGCGCGCGAGATGGGCGTCGGCTTCCGTGCCACTTCGGGGCCGGTGATCGCCAAGTCGGGCGATCTCGCCGCGCTGCTGACCAATCTCGAGGATGGCGATGTGCTGTTCATCGACGAGATCCACCGCCTCCAGCCGGCGGTCGAGGAAGTGCTCTACCCGGCGATGGAGGATCGCGCGCTCGATCTGATGATCGGCGAGGGGCCGTCGGCGCGCTCGGTGCGGATCGACCTGCCGCGCTTCACGCTGATCGGCGCGACGACGCGCCAGGGGCTGCTGACCACGCCGCTGCGCGATCGTTTCGGCATCCCGGTGCGGCTGCATTTCTACACCGTCGATGAGCTCGAACGCGTCGTGTCGCGCGCCGCGTCGCTGCTCGATCTCGCCATCTCGCCCGACGGCGCGCAGGAGATTGCCCGCCGCGCACGCGGCACGCCGCGCATCGCCGGGCGGTTGTTGCGCCGTGTGCGCGACTTCGCCCATGCCGCCGGGCATGAGCTGGTCGATGCTGCCGCCGCCGATGCCGCGCTCAACCGGCTCGAGGTCGACGGGCTCGGGCTCGATGCGATGGATCGCCGTTACCTGACGATGATCGCGGACATCTATCGCGGCGGCCCGGTCGGCGTGGAAACGCTCGCCGCCGGGCTCAGCGAACCGCGCGACACGGTCGAGGAAGTGATCGAGCCCTATCTCATCCAGCTCGGCCTGATCGCGCGCACCGCACGCGGCCGTTGCCTCAATGCCGGCGGGTGGAAGCATCTCGGGCTGAACCCGCCTGCTTCTACACAGGACAGGCTGTTCAACTGACGGCGTGGGCGCGTTGATTCAATCGCGGCGTCTCTGCCGTCAGACTGACGCCATGTCCCATCGCCTTCCCGTGTATGATCGTCGCGTTGCCGCTCGCCCGCACACCCGGCACGCCGCGCTTGTTGCAGGCGCCTGCTCGACCTGCTCGCACCCTGCATGCGACCTGTCGGTCACCTGCTCGCCCACCTGTTAAGTTGGAAGAATGGCTGGCCCCGATTTCAGGCCAAGATCATGATTGATTGTCGAAAAGATTCGGGCACACCGGCCGCGAAGCTTGCCGGAAAAAAGCTTTGCAGGTCGAGCAGGGGGGAGCAGGTGAATTCGCACCGGCAATCACTGCTCCCGCCCGGCGCGCGGCACGCGCCGCACGCGCATTTCTTTGTCACCCCCTACCCTCACGGCGTAGCGATGCTGCGCAACATCTGTTAGCCCCGCCTCATGCCGTCCGCCGCCTCTTCCGCCCGCGAGATTCTCGTCCGCCTGCACGACGTGATGGCGTCGCGCACGACGGCGCAGGCCAAGCTCAACGCGGTGGTCGGGATCGTCGGCGAAGCGATGCACAGCGAGGTGTGCTCGATCTACCTGCTGCGCGACGGCGAGCTCGAACTCTATGCCACGCGCGGCCTGGCGCAGGAGGCGGTCCACGTCACCAAGCTCGCGCTGGGCGAGGGGCTGGTCGGCACGATCGCCAAGGATGGTGACGTGCTCAATCTGGATGAGGCGACCAGCCATCCCGACTTCGCCTACAAGCCTGAAACCGGCGAGGAGAAGTTCCACAGCTTTGCCGGCGTGCCGATCATCCGTCGCGAGCGCGTGATTGGCGTGCTCGCCGTGCAACATGTCGCGTCGTACAAATATGGCGATGTCGAGATCGAGGCGCTGCAGACCGTGGCGATGGTGCTCAGCGAGCTGATCGCCAATGCCGAGCTCGCCGATGGCGGCGGCACCAGCGCGGCGCGTCCGCAATCGACCGCCGCGATGCGCATCGCGGGGCTCAAGCTGGTCGATGGCATGGGCAGCGGCTATGCCGTCTATCACCAGCCGCGCATCACCATCGAGCATACCGTGGCCGAGGATACCGAGGCCGAGCGCCAGCGGCTCTATGCCGCCTTCGCCAAGATGCGCGAACAGATCGACCGCATGGCCCAGCAGGCCGAGTTCGGCGTCGGTGGCGAGCACGACGAGGTGCTCGAGATGTACAAGATGTTCGCCTATGACGAGGGCTGGTCGCGGCGCATCAACGAGGCGATCGATTCCGGGCTGACCGCCGAAGCCGCGATCGAACGCGTCCAGCAGCGCACCCGCACCCGCATGCGCCAGATCGACGATCCGCTGCTCGCCGACCGCATGCACGATCTCGAGGATCTGTCGAACCGTCTACTGCGCATCGTCTCGGGCCAGATGGGCACCGCGGCACAGCTCGGCCTGCGCCAGGACACGATCCTCATCGCGCGCAATCTCGGCCCGGCCGAACTGCTCGAATATGATCGCCGGCGGTTGAAGGGCGTGGTGCTCGAGGAAGGCTCGCTCACCGCGCACGTCACGATCGTCGCGCGCGCCATGGGCGTGCCGGTGCTCGGCCGCGTCAAGGGCGTGCGCCGCCAGATCGCCGAGGGCGACCTGCTGCTGCTCGATACCGGCGAGGGCAACGTCTTCGTCCGGCCCTCGGCCGCGATGGCCGAGGCGTTCGAGGCGCGCGCCGCCGTCCGCCAGAAGCGCCGCGCCGCCTATGCCGCGCTCAAAAGCGCCGTACCGATCACCCGCGACGGCCACCGCGTCACCGTGATGGTCAATGCCGGGCTGCGCGACGACGTCGCCGCGCTCGACGTGGCGGGTGCCGACGGCATCGGGCTGTTCCGCACCGAATTCCAGTTCCTCGTCTCGGCCACCCTGCCCGCGCGCGAGCGCCAGCAGCGGCTCTACAAGGATGTGCTCGACGCGGCGGGTGATCGGCCGGTGGTGTTCCGCACGGTCGATATCGGCGGCGACAAGGCGCTGCCCTATCTGTCGCAGGACGAGAATGACGAGAATCCGGCGATGGGCTGGCGCGCCTTGCGGCTCGCGCTCGATCGCGCCGGTCTGATGAAGGTCCAGGCCCGCGCGCTGCTCGAGGCGGCGGCGGGCCGCACGCTCAACGTGATGTTCCCGATGGTCTCCGAAGCCTGGGAGTTCGACGAGGCGCGCGCGCTGTTCGAGGCGCAGCGCCACTATCTCGTCGAGCGCGGCCGCAAGATGCCGGCCGAGATCCGCTATGGCGCGATGCTCGAAGTGCCGGCGCTGGCCGAGCAGCTCGACCTGCTGCTGCCGCATGTCGATTTCCTATCGGTCGGCACCAACGACCTGACCCAGTTCCTGTTCGCCGCCGACCGTGCCAACCCCAAGCTCGCCGAGCGGTACGACTGGCTCAGCCCATCGATCCTGCGCTTCCTCGCCCGCGTCGTTGCGCCGTGCCGCGCGGCCAATGTGCAACTCGGCGTGTGCGGCGAAATGGGTGGGCGTCCGCTCGAGGCAATGGCGCTGATCGGGCTGGGCATCGACCGTCTGTCGATCACCCCGGCGGCGGTCGGGCCGATCAAGGCAATGGTCCGCTCGCTCGATCGCGGCGCGCTGATGCCATGGATGCAGGAGCTTCTCGCCCACCCGCCGCGCGACATGCGCGCCGCGCTGGCGGGCTGGGCAGCCGAAACCGGTGTCGAACTGGCATGATCGCGCGGCGGAGCGAGCATTGCGACCGTTGACACCGGGGCAGCGCTTTGTGAGACGGTGGCGCGACGCAGGGAATAACGGGCCGCAAGCAACCTGCCGGAGATTTACATGACCGATCCTTCCGCCGGCGAAGAAGCGACGCTGTTCCCCAAGACCGCCGGCGAGAAACTGCGCGAGGCGCGCGAGGCGCAGGGCTTGTCGCTGGCCGAGATCGCTGCCCGCACGCGCATCCCGCTGCGCCAGCTCGAGGCGATCGAGAATTCCGAGTTCGCCCAGCTGCCGTCGATCACCTACGCCGTCGGCTTCGCCAAGGCCTATGCGCGGGCGGTCGGCCTCGACGAGGTGACGATCGCGCGCGAGGTGCGCGGCATCAACGAAACGACGGTGCGCCGTACCGAATATGAAGCCTATGAGATCAACGATCCGTCGCGCGTACCGAGCCGCGGCGTCGCCATGTTCGGCGGCATCATCGCGGTCCTGTTGCTGATCGGCGCGGGGCTGTGGTTCGGCACCAACCTGTTCCGCGGCCAGGAGAACAGCCCGCCGCCGCTGGTCGTGCCGAGCGACGCGCCGTCGCAGGCCGTCGCTGCAGCGCCGACGACGCCGGTTACCGGCCAGGTCATGCTGACCGCCAATGACGAAGTCTGGCTGCGCGTCTACGAAGCCGACGGTTCGCCCAAGGGCAAGACGCTGTTCGAGAACACGCTCAAGCCGGGCGACCATTTCGAGGTGCCCGCCACCGCGCAGAACCCGATGATCAATGTCGGCCGGCCCGACAAGCTGCAGGTCACGGTCAATGGCAGCGTGGTACCCGCTTTGGGTAGCGGCAAGGTCGCAATCAAGGACGTGCCGATCAGCGCCGCCGCGTTGCTAGCCCGCCCGACTCCTTCACCCGACGCGACCCCGACGCCGGCCGCCAGCGCGTCATCCGACCGCGCCGCTACGTCACCGACGCCGCGCCCGACGCCGCGTCACACCGCGGCTCCGAAGCCCGTTCCGACCAGCGTGCCAGCGCTCAACATCGCCGCGCCCGCTGCACCGGCACCGGCGAAGCCGGTCGCTACCGCGACACCAACGCCTTGAGGGTTACGCTACAATGACACTATACCGGGCGATCAACCGACACCGGGGGGTGTATGATGCGTAACGTGATGACCAGGGCATTGCTGCTCGCCGGGCTGAGCCTGATGCCGATCGCGGCACAGGCGCAGACCGCGATCGAAGGCCGCGTCGACCGGCTCGAAAGCGAGATGCGGGCGGTCCAGCGCAAGGTGTTCCCGGGCGGCAGCGGGCAATATGTTCTGCCCGACAACGCACCGCGGGTTTCCGACACGGTCGTCCCCGGCGCGCCGTCGAGCAGTCCCGTGACCGACCTGAACGCGCGCGTCGACGCGCTCGAAATGCGCCTTTCCACCGTTACCGGCCAGGTCGAGACCACGACCCACCGCCTCCAGGTGCTCGAGGATGCCTTCAACGCCTATAAGCGGATCACCGATGCGCGGCTGAAGGCGCTGGAGGACGGCGCGACCGCGACCGCCGGCACGGGGCTGACCGAGCCAGTCGCCAGGCCGACACCGAAGCCCGGCGCCACGCCGAGCCCCACCAAGCCATCCTCGACCGGGCCGACCAAGCCCTCAACGCCGGCGGTGCGCGATCCGGGCCGCGGCGCGCGCATCGCGGCGATCGAGAAGCCCGCCACCGGCGATCCGGCAGAGGACGGCTATCTCTACGGCTATCGGCTTTTCCAGGCGAAGCTTTACCCCGAGGCGCAGGCGCAGTTCGAGGAGATCGTCAGCAAATATCCGCGGCACAAGCGCGCCAGCTACGCACAGAACCTGATCGGCCGCGCCTATCTCGACGACGGCAAGCCGGCCGCAGCGGCGCTGGCCTTCTACAAGAGCTACAAGAAGTTCCCCGACGGTGACCGCGCGCCGGACAGCCTGATGAACCTCGCCGAGGCGCTGAAGGCGCTCAACAAGCCCGCGGCGGACATCTGCCAGGTCTATGACGAGGCGCTGAAATATGGGCCGAAGCTGACCGCGAAGATCAAGGCCGACCTGACCGAGGGCCGCGCACGAGCGAAGTGCAAATGACGCGGACGGTGCCCGGTCGCGGTTGATCGGGTGCGCGCGCGCGCGCTCCCGGCCGACGAGATCGCCCGGTTTCGCCGCGATCTCGACCGGGCGCTGGGTCAGCCGCTCGCCCCGGAGGCGAGGCTGGCACTGGCCGTTTCGGGCGGCGCCGACAGCATGGCGCTGCTCGCGCTCGCCGCGACCGCCCTGCCCGGCCAGGTGATCGCCGCGACGGTCGACCACGGTCTGCGGGCCGCGGCGGCCGAGGAAGCGGCGATGGTCGCTTCGTGGTGCGCCGACGCCGATGTTCCGCATGCCACGCTCACCGCCGACCGCACGATCGGCCCGAGCGACATCCAGGCCGAGGCGCGTGCGCTGCGCTACGATCTGCTGAGACGCTGGGCGACCGACGCCGGTGCGACGATCCTGGCCACGGCGCATCATGCCGACGACCAGGCCGAGACCTTCCTGATGCGCCTCGCCCGTGGCAGTGGTCCAGCCGGCCTCGCGGGAATCCGCGCGCGACGCGATCTCGGTACCCTCACCCTGGTCCGCCCCCTGCTCGCCTGGCGCCGCGCGGCGCTGCGCGCGCTGGTCGAGGCCGCCGGCGTGCCGTTCGTCGACGATCCGAGCAACCGCGATACCCGCTTCGAGCGCGTCCGCGTCCGCCAGCTGCTGACCGAGCAGACCTGGCTCGATCCGGTCAACCTCGCGCGCGCCGCGACGCATGCCGCCGAGGCCGATGCCGCGCTGGCCGAGCTCGCCGATCGTTTCTGGCGCGACCACGCAAGCGTATCCGAACGCGGCACGGTCGAGATCGCTTTGCCCGACATGCCGCGCGATCTGCGCCGCCGCATCGCCCGCCGCGCGATCGAGCAGGTCCGCTGTGCCGCCGCGATCACGCGCCCGGCGTTCGATTCGGCGAGCAATGTCGAGTCGCTGCTCGACGCGCTGGAAGGCGGCACATCGGCGACGCAGGCGGGGGTCATGGCATCGAGCAAGCGCGGAATCTGGCATTTTCGCCCGGCACCGCCGCGCCGGTGATGCCGATCGGCCCAAATAGCGCCGCGTTCCATTGCCATTAATCCTGCGTCGCCTATCTTGTGTGGTGACGAAAGGTGCGCAAAGCCGATGAACGATCAAGACAAGCCGCAGGGTCCCGATGCCGGTGGGCCCAACCCGTGGATGAAGCATCTGCTCATCTGGGTCGGCATCCTCGTCGCGGGGGCGCTGTTCGTCACCATGCTCGACGGGCGCGCCCAGACGGCGGGGGTCAACACGATCCCTTATTCGGCGTTCCTCGACAAGGTCGAGGCCGGCACTGTCGGCGAGGTCAACATCGCCGGTGAGGTCATCACCGGCTCGATGAAGAACAACGAAAAATTCCGCACCTATGCGATCCCCGATCCGCAGCTGGCGGACAAGTTGCGCAAGAACAGCGTGACGATCACCGCCAAGCCCGAGGAGGGCGCGCCGATCTGGCAGCTGCTGCTGTATCAGTCGCTGCCGTTCCTGTTGATGGTGGGCCTCGCCTTCTTCGTCATCCGCCAGATGCAAAAAGGGTCGGGGTCGGGCGCGATGGGCTTCGGCAAGAGCCGCGCCAAGATGCTGACGCAGCGTGAGGGCAAGGTGACCTTCGACGACGTCGCCGGCATCGACGAGGCGCGCGAGGAGCTGCAGGAGATCGTCGAGTTCCTCAAGGACCCGACCAAGTTCGCCCGGCTCGGCGGCAAGATTCCCAAGGGCGCGCTGCTGGTCGGCTCGCCCGGCACCGGCAAGACGCTGCTCGCCCGCGCCATCGCGGGTGAGGCCGGCGTGCCGTTCTTTACCATTTCCGGCTCGGACTTCGTCGAGATGTTCGTCGGCGTCGGCGCAAGCCGCGTGCGCGACATGTTCGAACAGGCCAAGAAGTCGGCGCCGTGCATCGTCTTCATCGACGAAATCGACGCGGTCGGGCGCCATCGCGGTGCCGGCCTCGGCAACGGTAATGACGAGCGCGAGCAGACGCTCAACCAGCTGCTGGTCGAGATGGACGGCTTCGAGGCCAATGAAGGCATCATCATCATCGCCGCGACCAACCGGCCCGACGTGCTCGATCCGGCGCTGCTGCGCCCGGGCCGCTTCGATCGCCGCGTGACGGTGCCGCTGCCCGATATCGAGGGCCGCGTGAAGATCATCGAAGTGCACATGAAGAAGGTCCCGCTGGCCCCCGACGTCGACGCGCGCACCATCGCGCGCGGTACGCCGGGCATGTCGGGCGCCGATCTCGCGAACCTCGTCAACGAGGCGGCGCTGATGGCGGCGCGACTCGGCAAGCGCCTCGTCGCGATGGCGCAGTTCGAGCTCGCCAAGGACCGCGTGATCATGGGCACCGAGTGGAAGTCGCTCGTCATGACCGACGAGGAAAAGCGCATGACCGCCTATCATGAGGCGGGCCACGCGCTGGTCCATGTCCATGAGCCGGCGTCGAACCCGATCCACAAGGCGACGATCATCCCGCGCGGCGGCGCGCTGGGCATGGTTGTGTCGATGCCCGAGCGCGACAACTACTCCTATCACCGCGACAAGATGTACGCCGATCTCGCCATCGCGATGGGCGGCCGCGTCGCCGAGGAACTGATCTTCGGTCACGACAAGGTGTCGTCGGGTGCGTCCGGCGACATCAAGCAGGCGACCAAGCTGGCGCGCGCGATGGTGATGCGCTGGGGCATGTCGGAAAAGCTCGGCCCGCTCGAATATGAAGAGGAGCAGGGCGAGACCTTCCTCGGTTACTCGCAGACCCAGCGGCATAACATGTCGAACGAGACGGCCTTGCTGATCGACAGCGAGATCCGCCGCCTCGTCGATGACGGCCACAAGCGCGCGACCAAGGTGCTGACCGACAATATCGAGCAGCTCCACCAGATTGCGGGCGCGCTGCTCGAGTTCGAGACGATCACCGGCGACGAGATCAAGCACCTCGCCACTGGCGGTTCGATCGATCGCCCAGACAACGACGCCAAGGGCTCGACGCTGCCGACCGGCGGCACCTCGATCCCCAAAACCCGCCGCCCCAAAGGCCAGGGTCCGTTCGGCAACCCGGCACCTGCCGGGGCATAACCGCGCGCGTTCATCGACGGGACATCCCGTTGGCATTAGCCCCCTCGTCGATCACGGCGGGAGGGTTTTTTGCATGCGGCGTTCGGTATTGGTGGTGGCGGCAGTAGCGGCGGCGATGATGCCGCTGGCGGCGCAGGCGATGACGGTCGATCAGTTCCTCGCCAAGGCCAGTGCGCTCAAGGCGAAAGGGATGATGGCGATGCTGTCGTCCGATATCGGCGTGCTCAAGGCCGAGATCGCGGACGCGACCACCGCCTGGAAGGCCGACAAGGCCGCGCGCAAGGCGGCCGGCCAGCCGCCGCTGGCCTGCGCGCCCGAAGGAACCAAGATGACCTCCGACGAGCTGCTGAAATGGTTCGCGGCTTTACCCCCGGCGCAGCGCGCCGCGAGCGTGAAGGATGGCTTCGCGCGGGTCATCATCGCGCATTATCCCTGCCGCTGAGGGTCCGCCTCGCCCACGCGGGGGTAGTTCGTCAGGGCCGCTTCGCCGCCTTGCGTTCGGCGCGAAGCGTTGCGGCGATGTCCCTGTCGGTGTGCGCCGCGAGCGCGCCGAGATAGACGAGCGCGGCGCGGCAGCGCGCGGCGGGGCCGGCATCGTCAGCGAACAGGCGATTGAGCTCGGGAACGCTCAGCCCGTCCTTGCGCATCGCCTCTTCGATCAGGCGACGACTCGTCAGCGCGTGACCGCCGCCGGGCGGGGTCGCGGGCGGGTGGGCGAGCACGTCGAACACCAGCGCCTTGCGCCGCGCGGCGAGCGCCGGCGGCAGCGACGAACGGTCCGCATCGGCGCAGGCCGCCGGGTCGCGCGCCTGAAGCGCCTGGCGTTCGGCCAGCCTGATGCGCAATTCCTCGGCCAGCTGGGCATCGCTCGCTGCCGGCAGCAACACGGCGAAGCGCTCGGCGATCTGTGCATTCAGGTCGCGGATGACATTCTCGCTGCGCCGTTCGCGCACGTCGCGATGCACCGTCGCGCGCATCGCCGCAAAGAGCGACGGGTTGCCGGCTGCGATTCGCGCGAAACCCGGCTCGCTGCGCTGGATGTCGCCGAGCAGTCGATCTGCGCGGCGCTCGACCGTGGCACTGGGCGACAGGTCGTCGCCCAGCGCCGTACGACCGCGATCATCGTTCAACAGCACACCGGAAATGGTCGCGATCAGCGCCACGGTCAGCCCGCGCACGACGATGAAATGGACCAGCTTGCCCCAACCGCTGCCAAAGCCGCCCAGGAGCGATGTCGGCGGCAGGATCAGGATGCCACCGACCAGGCCCGCAACGAGCAGTTCGTCCATCACACCGGTACCGAAATGCGTCCGCACCGCGCCGCCGGTTGCGGTGAGGATCACGGCAGCGACGACAGCGAGCGTCAGGCCGACATCGCGCCACAGCGGCCGCCACGCCCCCAGCCAGCGCGTCAGCCCCTGCCACGCGATGATCCGCATCAACGGGTAGAGCGGCAGCACCACGCCAAGAATCAGCGCCGATGAGGGCTCGATGCGCAGAAAACCGACGGCGGCGACACCCGCCACGTAGAGCAATGTCAGCCAGATCGTCCTGCCGCGCCCCATTGCGATCGGCGCGTCCGGATCGCGCTGCAAGCCGATCCACAACCCGGCGATCATCGCCAGCATCGCCACGACCATCGCCGCGACCGTACCCGGCGGGGTCAGCAACACCACCACCGCCGCAAGAACATAGGCGGCGATCCAGCCATGTTCGCGCCATGGCGAGCGCGTTACGATCCGGTGCCGCAGCCGCTCGCCGACCAGCAGCAGCACCGGCAGGAACAAAGCGACGCCCGCGCCCAGCCCCAGGGCCATATTGCGCCACGCGCCCGGCGCAACTAGCCGCGCGAACAGCCAGACGATCGCCAGCCCGATCGGCGCGGCGATCAGCTTGCCGGGAGTGATGCGCGGCTCGGCAAGCCAGGCGCGCCAGCGCGTCACGGCGCCGGGGTCGAGCGAATAGGCCACCCCCGGCGCATCGCCATCGATGCGCGCGAGCAACGCCCGCACCTGGTCTGCGACGCCGGGCGTGAGCGTCCGCAGCCGCCACGCCAGATCGCCCTTTAACGGGCGGCGCAGGGCGAGCCAGCCACGATGCAACCGATGGTCCGACCGACCGAGCGCGGCGATCAGCTGCCATTCGTCGAGCCGCGCCAGGATGCGCATGACCGACCAGGATTGCCGCCGGCTGTCGTTCCAGCCGAACAGATCGGTCGCCTGACGCAGGATCGCGTCGCTTTGCGGGATGGTGCGGGCGAGCAGGTCGGCAAGCCAGGTCTCGGCGGATGCGCGTACGGCGATCTCGGTCAGTGCCGGCGCCTGGCGAAAGGCAGCGAATTGCCGCTCGACCGCGCGGTCATCGCGCTCGGGTGCTTCGAGCAACGCGGCCAGCCCCCGGGCAATCTCGTTGAAGGCAGCGAGTTCGTCGATCCGCGTCTGCTCTTCAACGGTGAGGATGCCGCCGGGCGCGGCTGCCTCCCCATGCGCCGGTTCCGTCCAACGCGCATCATCGACCGGCCCGTCACTTACAGCCGCATCGTCTTCCTGCCCGGCGTCCTCGTCGTCGAAGTCGAACTGCGCCCAGCGCAGCGCCTCGAGCGCCTGCTCATAGGCGGCGCGCAGTTGCTTGAACCCTTCCGGATCGTCCTCGGGGTTGGTCAGTTTGAGCTTGCGCGCATAGGCCTTGCGGATCGTATCGCGATCCGCGCCGCGCGCGACGCCGAGGATCGCCCAGGCGCTCTTCACAAAAAGGTTTCGCCCTCGATCGCGTCGATCGCGGACTGGAAACGCGCGCGCGCCTGTTCGATGACGCGCGGGTCCTGCCCGTCGATCGCGACGCGAAACTCGCTGATCAACATGTCGATCATCGCGCGCTGGTCGCCCAGCGCATTCTCATAGGCACGATCGCCGCGCGCCAGCGCCGCGCGATTGGCCTCGCTGTCGCGCGGATGCGTCTTGAGCGCGGCGAGCGCCGCACGCCGCCCGGCCAGTGCGGCGTCGTCGCCGGCGGCATCGTCGTTGATCACCAACGTGGTCTTTTCGCCGGTCTGCTGCACGACAATATCGACCTCGAGCAGGCCGCTGACGTCGTAGGAGAAGCGCACATCGACGGCCTGTCCGGCTGGACCGCGCGGGACGCGCACCTTGGTCCGGCCGATCTCGACATTGTCGGCGACGGCGCGCGCTTCGCCCTGAAAGATGCCGAACTCGACCACCGCCTGATTGTCATGCATCGTGCCGAAGCTGTGCATGCGGCTCGCCGGGATGACGGTGTTGCGCTCGATGATCGGGGCGAAGATGCCCGTCTCGACGCCGCCGCCCGGCAGGTGACGCGACATGTCGACGCCGAGCGAATAGGGGCAGACATCGGTCACGACGACTTCCTTCAGCGCCACATCGCGGGCCTTGAGCCCGGCCTGGACCGCCGCACCGAGTGCGACCGCCTCGTCGGGGTTGATGCTGGCATTGGGAAAACGCCCGAACATCCGCGCGACCGCGCGCCGCACCAGCGGCATGCGCGTCGCCCCGCCGATCAGGATGATCTCCGACAGCGCGTCGGGCTTGATCTCGCTGTCACGCAGCGCGCGCAGCACCGGCTCGCGCAACCGCTCGAGCATCGGCGCGGCCGCCGCCTCGAACGTGGCGGTATCGACATCCATGCTGTGCGTCTCGTCACGCCACGTCACCGTCATCGTCGCCGACCCGGCACTGCTCAGCGTGCGCCGCGCGCGCTCGGCCTGTTCGCGGATCTTCTGGTGCAGCGCGTCATCAAGCCGGTCGGCCTGCCACGCCGCGCCGACATGGTCGCGCATCAGGTTGATCAGCAGGTCGTTGAAATCCTCGCCGCCGAGCCGGTTGTCGCCGGTCGAGGCGCGCACCTCGATCACGCCCTCGAAGATCTCGACGATCGACACGTCGAAGGTGCCGCCGCCGAGATCGAACACGAAGAAGCGCGATTCGCTGTCGAGATTCTGGATACCATAGGCCAGCGCGGCAGCGGTCGGCTCGTTGATCAGCCGCTCGACCTTCAGCCCCGCCAGTTCGCCCGCGCGGTGGGTCGCCTTGCGCTGCTTGTCGTTGAAATAGGCCGGCACGGTGATCACCGCCTCGGTCACCGGCTCGCCGAGAAAGGCCTCGGCATCCTCCTTCAGGGAGCGCAGCACGATCGCCGACAGTTCCTCGGCGGTGAAGCTGTGACGGCCGAGCTTGGTGGTGCGCCGCGTCCCCATATATCGCTTGAAGGCGGTGACGGTATTGGCGGCGTCATGCGCCTGGCGCTCGCGCGCGGCGAGCCCGACGACGATCGTGCCGTCGGCATCGACGCTGACGGCGGACGGCGTCAGGACATGACCCAACCGGTTGGGAATCAGCTGCGCCGCGCCGTCGCGCCACACCGCGGCGGCACTGTTGGTGGTGCCAAGGTCGATACCGATGATCATCTGCGATTATCCCTGATCCGCGCCCCGAGCCGGGCGCGGTGCGATCACCCCATCAGGCCGAGCGCGAGCAGCAGCGTTATGAACAGCATGAGCGCAACGAAGCCGAACATGCTCAGCGCTACGGTGCGCCACAAGGCGGAGCGTTTGCGCAGCTGATAGGCACCGCGCAGCTGCGCGAAGAGATGCACCGGCGGGCCGAAGCCGAGCATCAGGCCGAGGATCCATCCTGGCGCGTGAATTTCCAGGCCGAGCGTGAAAACCGTCACCAGCAGCAGCATGAACGACAGACTGTAGGTGACGAAGATGGTGTGGTCGTACAATTTGTAGCGCCGCTTCCACAGAAACAGCAAGGCGACGAACGGCACCGAAATGGGGATCAGCGCCCAGCTATATTTATAGGCGCTCGACTGCAGCTTGTAGAGCGCCAGACCCGGATTGGCATTGGCCTTGGCGATGCCCTTGTCGAGCGGTGCCCAGCCGGTGAGATAGGTGCTGAAGGTCACGCGCTCCTTGCCGTCCTTGCTCGTCGCGAAGGTATCGCGGGTCTTCTTCAGGCCGTCGATCGTGCCGCGCAGGGTCGCGATGTCGTCGGCGTCGGGGGCATCCGGGCCGCCCTTTGCCTGGCTCTGTTCGGCGCGTTTGAGTTGCTCCTCGGACGCCGCGATGACCTTGTCGAACTTGGCCATGCGCTCGACCCGTGCCGCGGGCGTTGCATCGACCTCTTCCAACTCGCCACCAAAGCTGTGGATCGTCGCGAACATCAGGAAAACGAAGAACAGGAACAGCGCCAGCGGCGAGACGAAGCGCGCGCGCTCGCCAGCGATATAGCGCCGCGTCAGCGCGCCGGGATGCAGCACCAGCATCGGCAGCGTGCGCCAGATCTTGCCCTCGAAATGGAACGCGCCGTGCAGCAGGTCGTGCCCGATCGAGGCGAGTGAGCGGTGGACATGGCCGCCCTGGCCGCAGGCATGGCAATAATCGCCGATCAGTGCCGTGCCGCAATTGAGACACAAGCCATGCCCGTGCGCGCCGCCCGCTGCCTCGCCGGCGCGCGGCTCGATTGCGCGGCCCAGCAAGGCCCCGGTGGCGATATCGCCCGCTGCTTCGATTCCCCCGCTCATCGAAGCGGTCGATATCATTACCTTGCGTGAAAGCGATAGGGGGCGCGAAAGCGATAGGGGCTTTGGCCGACGCGCGGTGCATGATATTCGCGCCCGCCATGGCCACCGCTTTCGACCACCAGACCGATGCTGCCGCGCTGATCGCCGCGATGGGTGCGCGTGCGCGTATCGCCGCGACCACACTTGCCGGCCTGTCGAGTGCCACCAAGGCGACCGCCCTGGTGTCGATTGCCGACGCGCTCCGCACAGCCGGCCCGGCGATCCTTGCCGCCAATGCCATCGACATGGCCAAGGGCGCGGCGGCCGGGCTGTCGCCGGCGATGCTCGACCGGCTGAAGCTCGATGCCGGGCGCGTTACCGCGATGGCCGACGGCGTCGCGACGGTCGCGACGCTGGCCGATCCGGTCGGCATGGTGATCGACGAGACGCGCCCCGCCAACGGGCTGGTGCTGCGCCGGGTACGCGTGCCGATCGGGGTGATCGGCATCATCTATGAAAGCCGCCCCAACGTCACTGCCGACGCCGCAGCCCTGTGCATCGGCTCGGGCAATGCCGTCATCCTGCGCGGCGGCTCCGAAGCGATTGAGAGCAACCGCGCGATCCACGCCGCGCTGACGACCGGGCTCGCCGCGGCGGGGCTGCCGGTCGATGCCGTGCAACTCATCCCCGTCACCGATCGCGCGGCGGTCGGCGCGATGCTCGCGGCCGAGGGGGCGATCGACCTTATCATCCCGCGCGGCGGCAAGAGCCTCGTCGCGCGCGTCCAAGCCGAGGCGCGCGTGCCGGTGCTCGCGCATCTCGACGGGATCAACCATGTCTTCGTACACGCCTCGGCCGACCCGGCCATGGCCGAGGCGATCGCGATCAACGCCAAGCTGCGTCGCACCGGGGTGTGCGGCGCGATGGAAACGCTGCTGATCGACTGCGCCTACCCACAGGCAGCGACGCTGATCGCCGCGCTCGCCGCCGCCGGCTGCACGGTGCGCGGCGATGCGGGCGCGCGCGCGCTCGTCCCCGCGATCGGCGAAGCGAGCGCGCAGGACTGGGACACCGAATATCTCGACGCGATCGCCTCGGTCGCGATCGTCGACGGCCTTGACGGCGCGCTGGCGCATATCGCGGCGCATGGCTCGCATCATACCGATGCGATCGTCGCCGATGACGAAGCTGTCGCCGAGCGCTTCCTCGCGGCCGTCGATTCGGCGATCGTGCTGTGGAACGCCTCCACGCAGTTCGCCGATGGCGGCGAGTTCGGTCTCGGCGCCGAGATCGGCATCGCCACTGGCCGCCTCCACGCGCGCGGCCCGGTCGCGCTCGAAGGGCTGACGACCTATAAATGGGTCGCGCGGGGGACGGGGCAGATCAGGCCATGAGCGACACCGTCACTCTTTGGCGGCCGGTGGGACCCAAGGAGCTGGCCTTGATCGAGGAATGCGGCATGACCGGCTTCCCGCCGCGCCTTCCCGGGCAGCCGATTTTCTACCCCGTCACCACCGAAGCCTATGCGATCAAGATCGCACGCGACTGGAACGTACCGGCGAGCGGCGCTGGCTTCGTCACGCGCTTTGCGGTCGGCAAAGATTTTCTCGCAAATTACCGTGTCGAACAGGCCGGCGGCCGAGCGCATGAGGAATATTGGATTCCCGCCGAAGATCTCGGAGCGTTCAACGCCGCGATTCACGGCCTGATTGAAGTCACGCACCGCTTTCCCTGACGGTCGTCGCCGGAATATTTCGCGCCTGGCATTGCCGCCCGACAGGCTGCCCCACATATCCCGCTCACGGCGGGGGCCGTCTTTCCGACAAGGATTACATATGCGCTACAATCCGCTCGGCCGCACCGGCCTGTTCGTCTCGGAGCTGTGCCTCGGCACGATGACCTTCGGCTCGGCGGGGCGCTTTGCGGCGATCGCCGGGCTCGGCCAGGATGAGGCCGATGCGCTGCTCAAGGGTGCGATCGATGCCGGGGTCAATTTCATCGACACCGCCAATGTCTATTCGGCCGGCCAGTCGGAAGAGATCACCGGCCAGGCGATCCGCAATCTCGGCCTGCGCCGCGAGGATGTCGTGCTGGCGACCAAGGCGTTCGGCACGATGGGCGAAGGGCCGCTCGATTCCGGCGCCACGCGCGGCCATCTGATGGATCAGGTCAAGGCCAGCCTGAAACGCCTCAACACCGACCATATCGACCTCTACCAGATCCATGGCTGGGATGCCGCGACGCCGATCGAGGAGACGGTGCGCGCGCTCGACGATCTCGTGCGCCAGGGCCATGTCCGCTATGTCGGCGTGTCGAACTGGGCGGCGTGGCAGATCGCCAAGGCGCTGGGCATCGCCGAGCGCACCAATGCGACGCGCTTTCAGTCGGTGCAGTCCTATTACACTTTGGTCGGCCGCGATCTCGAGCGCGAGCTGGTGCCGATGATGCAGTCCGAGGGGCTCGGCCTGATGGTGTGGAGCCCGCTCGCCGGCGGCTATCTCTCGGGCAAGTATCGCGGCGGCGAGGGCAAGGGGCGGCGCGAGGCCTTCACCTTCCCGCCGGTCGACGAGACGCGCGGCAATGCCGTGCTCGACGCGATGGACCCGATCGCGAAGGCGCACGGCGTCAGCGTCGCGCAGATCGCGCTGGCGTGGCTGCTCCACCAGCCGGTCGTCACCAGCGTGATCATCGGCGCCAAACGCCCCGACCAGCTCGACGACAATCTCGCCGCCGTCGCGATCGACCTCAGCGAGGCCGAGCTGCGCGCGCTCGACGAGGCCAGTCGGCTGGCGCCGGAATATCCCGGCTGGATGTTCGGCATGCAGGGTAGCTACCGCGGCAAATGGATCGCCCAGTCGCGGCACAAAGGCTGATCTTGCGCCTGCTGTATTCAATGTATACATTGAATACATGAGCAAGACCTCCGTCATCACGGCGCGCATCGATGCCGATCTGTCCGACCGGCTCGATGCGCTCGCCGCCAAACTCGATCGATCGCGTGCCTGGATCATGTCCAAGGCGATCGAACGTTTTGTTGACGAGGAAACGGCGTTTCGCGCCTTCATCCAGGAGGGTATCGATGCCGCCGATTGTGGCGAAGTGTATAGCCAGGAAGAGATGGAGGCGTGGGTCGAGGGACTCAGGCACCAAACCGCCGCTGAATGAGTCGCGCTCAATGGACATGGCCCGCGCGAGTCGATCTCGCTGCCATCGACGCCTATTATGAGACGCTGAACCCCGACTTCGCCTTGAAAGTCGCCCGACTTGCCATAGCGGCCGCGCGCTTCCTGGCGGATCATCCACATGCCGGACCAGAGATCGAGCCAGGCATCCGCAAATGGCGGGTGCCACAGACCGATTACATTCTGGTCTATCGGCTCGTTCGCGGCGGCATTCAGGTGGTGCGCGTATATCATGCGCGCCAGCAAGGGCGGCGCGAATGACCCGCCGCATCGGCCTGCTCGGCGGCTCGTTCAACCCGGCACATCAGGGCCACCGTGCGATCAGTCTCGCCGCGATCCGCGCGCTCGGTCTCGACGAAGTGTGGTGGCTGGTGTCGCCGGGCAACCCGCTCAAGGACAAGGCGCGCGACATGGCGCCGCTCGCCATCCGCCTCGCCTCGGCGCGGCGGATGGCGCGCCATGCGCCGATCCGCGCGACCGACATCGAGTCCCGGCTCGGCACGCGCTACACGATCGACACCGTCCGCGCGCTCACCCGTCGCTACCCCAATCACCGCTTCATCTGGCTGATGGGGGCCGATAATCTCGCCCAGTTCGACCAGTGGAAAGACTGGCGCGGCATCGCGCGTGCGATGCCGATTGCGGTTGTCGCGCGTCCGGGCTATGACGGTGCTGCCCACGCGGCCCCCGCGATGGGTTGGCTGCGGCGCTTCATCCGGCCCGCACGCCAGGCGAAGAACTGGACGATGTGGAGATTGCCGGCACTCGTGCTGTTGCGCTTTTCCCCTGACCCGACTTCTGCAACCCGGCTGCGCGCGGCCGATCCTGCTTGGCAGCACCGCTTCGGTGCTCCCGGCCTCACACCCTAGGAACCGACTTGGCATCAGCATCTCCCGTGTATCGCGCTTCCACCCCCGATGAGGTCGATGCGCTGCATCGTCTCGTCCTGTCGTCGCTCGACGACGACCAGGCGGTCGATACGATCTCGATCCCGCTCGCCGGCAAATCGTCGATCGCCGATCACATGGTGATCGCGAGCGGCCGCTCGACGCGCCAGGTCGCCTCGATGGCGTCGAAGCTCGCCGAGAAGATCAAGGGCGAGCTCGGCCGTTCGACGCGGATCGAGGGGCTGCCGACCGCCGACTGGGTGCTGATCGATGCCGGCGACGTCATCGTCCACCTGTTCCGCCCCGAGGTGCGCAGCTTCTACAATCTCGAGCGGATGTGGGCGTTCGGCGATGCGCCGCCCGCCCCGGCCCCCGCTGCCGGCCAGGCCTGAGCCCGACCCAGCGTCAGCGCGCCGGCCATGCTGCTGCATATCGTCGCGCGCGGGCGGATCGGGCGTAGCCCCGAGGCCGAACTCGTCGATCGTTATCTTAAGCGCGTGGCGTGGCCGTCGCGGGTCACCGAACTGCCCGACCAGGGCGGGCGGCTTCCCGTCGTCGAGCCGCATACCCGCATCGTCATGCTCGACGAAAAGGGCGAGACGCTCGGTTCGACCGCCTTTGCCGAGCGGCTCGGCCGCTGGCGCGACGACGGCGTGCGCGAGACTCGCTTCATGATCGGCGCGGCCGATGGCTTCGACGATGCCGCGCGTCAGCAGGCCGACCTGCTCTTTTCGTTCGGTCGCGCGACCTGGCCGCATCTGCTCGCCCGCGCGATGCTCGCCGAACAATTGTGGCGCGCGACGAGCATTCTTGCCAACCATCCCTATCATCGCGAAGGTTAGCCGGTGGGTAGGTGGGGATACTGGCTGAGCGGGTGCGCGGCATTGGTCGCCGCGCTTGGTTTCGTGTCCTGGGCGGCGGCGCAGACCGGCGATGACCAGCGCAGCCGGCTCGAAGCCGCCCGGGCGCAGTCGCAGGCGGCGGCGCAGCGCTCCGCCCGGCTCGAAGCCGCCGCCGCGCGCGAGCGCGACGCGGCGGTGCAGGCGCGCGCGCAGGAAGCAGCCGTCGCCGCGCGCATCCAGCAGGCCGAAGCCGATATCGCCGCGAGTCAGGCGCGGATCGCGATCGTCGATCGGCTGCTCGCGCAGCAGCGGACGCGGCTCGCGGCGCAACAGGGGCCGGTGGCGCGGCTGCTCGCCGCGTTGCAGGGCCTGGCGCGGCGCCCGGCAATGATCGCTGTCGTCCGGCCCGGCTCGGTCGACGATCTCGTCCATGTCCGCGCCGTGCTCGCCAGCACGCTGCCGGTGATCCGTGCGCGCACCGCCGCAATCCGCGCCGATGTCGACCGCACCCGCCAGTTGCAGGCCGGCGCGACGACCGCGACCCGCGCGCTGGCGGAAAGCCGCAGCCGGCTCGAGGATCAGCGCCTCGCGCTGACCCGGCTCGAGGCCGAGCACCGCCTGCGCTCGCGCGCGCTGGGCCGCGATGCGCTGGTCGAATCCGACCGTGCCATCGCACTCGGCGAACGCGCTCGCGACATCGTCGACCAGATGGGCAAGCGGGGCGACGAGGCCTCGACCCGCGCCGGGCTCGCCGCATTGCCCGGCCCGCTGCCGCGCCCGCCGCGCCCCGGCGAGGCAGCCTCGACGCTCGACACCATCAATTGGCCGCACGATTCGCCGCCCTATCGCCTGCCCGTCGGCGGCCGCCTGATCACCGGCTTCGGTGAATTGTCCGACGCCGGGGTGCGTTCGCGCGGGCTGACGCTCGCCCCGCCCGCAAGCGCGGTGGTGATCGCACCGGCAGCGGGGCGCGTCGCCTATGCCGGCAAGTTTCGCGGCTATGGCCAGATCGTCATCATCGACCATGGCAATGGCTGGACCTCGCTCGTCTCGGGCCTTGGCGCGGCGGCCGTCCATGTCGGCGAACGCGTCGCGCAGGGCGACATGATCGGGCGCGTCGGCCCCGCCGAGAGTCCGCGCGTCACCGTCGAGCTGCGCCGCCGCGACCGTGCCGTCGACATGACGCCGTTGCTCGGGTGAAGCGCCGCGTCGCGCCGTTATGCGGAGCTCACCCCTGCCCGAACCGCCCGCTATGATCGCGGCGCCAATACCGCTACGATAGGGTCAACTCATATTGTCCGGATCAGTGTTCATGTCCCGTGCGTTTCTCCAGGCTACCGCCACCGTCGCCGCGCTCGCGCTTGTTCCGCTCGGCACCGGAGCAATGGCGGCGGTCGATACCAGCACTTACCGCGCCTTCGCGCCGTTCTTCGACGTCTTCGCGCGCGTCAAGGCGACCTATGTCGACAAGGTCGACGACGACAAGCTGATCAAAGGCGCGATCCAGGGCATGCTCGCCTCGCTCGATCCGCACAGCGCCTATGAAACCGGGCTCGACTACGACAATCTGCGCATCCAGACCTCGGGCGAATATGGCGGGCTCGGCCTGTTGGTCACGATGGAGGATGGTGCGGTCAAGGTCATCGCCCCGCAGGCCGACACGCCGGGGCAGCGCGCCGGCATCAAGTCGGGCGATTACATCACGCATATCAACGGCAAGCTGATCTTCGGCGAGACGCTCGACGAGGCGATCACCGAGATGCGCGGGCCGCCCGGCACCAGGATCGCGCTGACGCTGGTGCGCGCCGGCCATCCGCTGCCGATCCAGGTCGCGCTGGTGCGCGAGAAGATCGTCCAGCGCCCGGTCAAATGGTCGGTCAAGGACGGGATCGGCATCCTCAACATCAACACCTTCTCCGACAAGACCAGCCAGGGCGTGATCGACGGCATCGCCGGCATCCGCAAGACGCTGGGGCATGATCCGCTCGGCTATGTCATCGACCTGCGCGACAATGGCGGCGGCCTGCGCGACGAGGCGGTGGCGGTTGCCGACGTCTTCGTCACCAGCGGCGAGCTGCTGTCCGAACGCGGCCGCGACCCGCGCGACATCGAACGCTTCTATGCCGAATCGATGGTGCGCGGCGATCTCGCGCACGGCCTGCCGGTGATCGTGCTGACCAATTCGGGCACCGCATCGGCCAGCGAGATTGTTGCCGGCGCGTTGCAGGACCATCACCGCGGACTGGTGATGGGCGAGCGCTCGTTCGGCAAGGGCTCGGTGCAGACCGTGCTCGATCTCGGCAACAACGCCGCGCTGCGCCTCACCACCTCGCGCTACTACACGCCGTCAGGCCGCTCGGTGCAGGAAGGCGGCATCCAGCCCGACATCGCCGTCCCCAACATCTCCGACCCCGATTACAAGGTCCGCCCGGTGTTCCGCGAGGACGATCTGCGGCGCCACCTGATCAACGAGGTCAAGGCCGACAACGCCGTGCTCGAGGAAGACAGCACGACCGATCCGCGTTTCGCGGCGACCCCGGCGCAGCTCAAGGCCAAGGGCATCGAGGATTTCCAGCTATGGTACGCGCTGCAGACGCTCGGGCGGCTTGGCGCGGCGCCGGTACTGGCGAAGAAATAAGGCGATGCTGATGAACGACCGATTCGCCACCGCGCGGCTGCTTGCGCTCGTCATCCCGGTCGCGCTGCTTGGCGGCGCGCTGGCCTTCCAATATATCGGCCACCTCTATCCGTGCGAGATGTGCTGGTGGCAGCGTTATCCGCATATCGACGCTATCCCGCTCGCGCTGCTCGCCTTTGTCGTGCCGGGCGTGCAGGCCAAGCGTGCCTGCGTCGCCTTCGCCGCGGTGTCGATCGCGGTGTCGGGCTTCATCGGCATCTTTCATGCCGGGGTGGAATATCATTGGTGGCAGGGCATCACCGCCTGCACCTCGACCGCGACCGGTCATGGCGGCAGCGTCGACGACATGCTCAAGCGCATCCTCGACGCACCGATCGTGCGCTGCGACGTGCCGCAATGGACGCTGTTCCACGTCTCGCTTGCCGGCTTCAACGCGATCTTCTCGCTGCTCGGCGCCGGTGTCATCCTCACCCTGCTGCTGCGGGCGAAGCGGGCATGAGCCGCTGGCTGCCCGGCGACCGCCGCGAATCGGTCGCTGCGATGGTGCGCGTCGACCAGGCCGGCGAATATGGCGCGACGCGCATCTATGCCGGGCAACTCGCCATTCTCGGCGACCGCTCACCCGCCTCGCGCGCCGTCGCGCGGATGGCGCAACAGGAGGAACGGCACCGCGTCTTCTTCGACGCGATGATGGCGCGGCGCGGCGTGCGCCCGACTTTGCTCCAGCCGCTGTGGAACGTGGCGGGCTTCGCGCTCGGCGCCGTGACCGCGGCGATCGGCCCGGAAGCGGCGATGGCCTGCACCGCGGCGGTGGAAACCGAGATCGACAAGCATTATTCAGACCAGCTTCATGCGCTCGGCGCCAGTGATGCGGAATTGTCGGCGGCGGTCGCCGATTTTCAGGCGGAAGAGGTCGAGCATCGCGAAACGGCGCTGGCGGCGGGCGCAGAAAACGCGCCCGCTTATCCAATTCTCAGCGGCCTGATCCGCCTAGGCTGCAAGGCGGCGATCGCAACCGCCAAGCGACTCTGACCCGGGAGGGGTGACGATGACGACCATGACCCGAGGCCTGCTGCCTGCCCTCGCACTGCTGCTGCTCGGCGCGCCAGCCATGGCGCAACAGGTTGCCGGCCCGGCCAATCCCGATGCGCGCCCCAAACGACCGACCGACAGCGGCACGGGCGAGGTCGCGCGCCAGGCACCAATCAATGGCGTGCTCACGTTGTTCGGCAACCAGCGTTGCCCGACCGATTCGACCGGCGCGGAGGTCGTTGTCTGCGTCCGCCAGGGCGCCGCCGAGCAATATCGCATCCCCAAGGCGCTGCGCAATTTCCAGGTCACGCCGGAAAACGAAGCCTGGGCGTCGCGCGTCGTCGCCAATGACAGCGTCGGCACCACCGGTACCGGCAGCTGCAGCACGGTCGGCCCGGGCGGTTCAACCGGCTGCTTCCGCCAACAGGCCCGCCAGCAACGCGCCGAAAAGAAGGAGCGCCAGGCCGACGACCGGCGCGTCGAGGAAAGCCTGCCCTGACGCTTCGCCGTCACAGCACGGCGCGGCAACGTTCGGCGCGATGTTTCACCCTTTGCTCTTCTCCTTCGCGCTCTTCTCGTCGGGCTTGACCGTCGAGCGCACGACCATGAAGCGGTTGAGCACGTCGAACCAGAAGGGCGCGCCGAAGGTCACGCCGATTGCGGTAATCAGCCAGCCGCCGACGATCGCCAGCCACCATGCCAACTTCTGCCACAGGTCCATCTTGGCATAGGCATCCGCCGAGCTGTGCCCCGAGGTGGCGAGCAGGCCGAATTGCGGCGCGGGCTTGCCGCCTTCCCAGCCGATCGGCCAGCCTACCTCCATCATCTGCGCGGTGACCGCCTTGATCTCGCTGACCTGCGCGTCGACCTCGGCCGACGCGGTCACGGCCGGTGTGGTGGGCGCGGCGGACGCCACGGATGGCGGCGCGATGGAGGTCGGCGCGGGGCTCGACACGGCTGCCGGTGTGGCCGTCGAGGCTGGCGCGGCAGTGGCGGGGGACGTCGGGGTCTCCTTGCCGGGCCCGACGATACACTGCGCCTGATCCTGCGCGCAGGTCGCAAGCGTCGCCCCGGCCTGCGCCACCACGGCGTCGCGCAGCTTGTCGTCGGTCGACAGGCGCTGCATCACGGTAACCGCGTCGATGTTCATCGACGCAGCGGTGACGAAGCCGATCAGCAGCAACCACAGCTGGGTTCGCGCCTTGTAGGCGCCGGACACGCGCTCCATCGCGCTGTTGAACCATCGCTCGAGCGCGGCCTGCGCCGTCGCCAGTTCGCCGTCGGCCGAATCGAGCGCGCTCTGCACCGCCTGTTTGAGCCCGTCGGGCGGCGTGCTCGCCGCCCAGTTGCGCAGGTCGCCGATCGCCAGCGTCGCGTTGGGCGTCATCAGCCCGGCAGACTGATTGTCGTCGCGCACCAACTGGAACACCGCCTTGGCGAAGCTGTCGGCCGGAATGTAGGATGGCAGCGCGGTACGCCCGACGAACGGCACCCATTTGCGCAGAAAGCCGACCAGCGCGTCCTGGTAGTCGCCCTTGAACAGCGCCGAGATCAGCGGGCCGTTGTAAAAGGCGTCGATCCGGCCCGGCACCTGATCGGTGTCGAGCATCTGGGCGATCGCCGCGGCCAGCGACGATGCGCGCGTCTTGATCGCCAGTTCGCCGATCTCGCGCACCGCCGAGCAGATCACGCTGACGAACAGGAACATCAGCGCCATGCCGATGCCGACGTCGATCGTCTTCAATTCCATGGCGCTTCCCCTCGCCCCGATGACAATCGATATCACGGGTCGCGCGCGATCCCGACGACAACATGGTCGCGATCCGGTGCGACCGTGCCCGGCGGCGGCGCGGCACCGCACTCGGTTGCATGGCGTGGACGGCGCGCTAAGGATATCGCCGCACAGCGCGGGGGAAGTTATGGCGACGGTGATGGAAAACGCGGCGCCGCGCCAGGCATTGGCGGCGGACACCTATGAGAATATCCTCTCCGCGCTGGCAATCCTGTTGTTGCTCACCGTCATCGCCGCCCTGCTCCGTGGCATGCCCTATTGGGGGCGCGTGCCGTTGCTCGTCTGGGCGCATCTCGCCACCATCCTGCCCGCGCTGGCGCTGACCCCGGTGATGCTGCTGCGCCCGCGCGGCGACGCGCTGCACCGCCTGCTCGGCAAGGTCTGGGTCGCGGCGATGTTCCTGACCGCGGTGATTTCCTTCGGCGTCAGGCTCAGCCGCAACGGCAGCCTGAGCTTCATCCACATCATCTCGGCCTATGTCATCGTTGCAGCGCCGCTGATCTGGTGGACCGCGCGCAACCATCAGATCGCCCGCCACCGCCGCTCGGTGCGCGGCATGGTCACCGGGGCATTGCTCGTCGCGGGTTTCTTCACCCTGCCCTTCGGGCGGCTGCTCGGTCGCTGGCTGTTCGCTTGAGCGAGCGGGCGGGCATGACGCGCGGGTCGCACGGCGTCACCGCGGGGCTGTTCGTGCTCGTCTGGCTGTCATGCGTCTGGTTCGGGTCGTGGTCGCTCAATCCCAACAACGCGACAAGGCTGTTCGGCGCGCTGGCGCTGGTCGAACAGCATGACGCCAGGATCGACCGCTTCGAATCACTGACCATCGACAAGGCGCAATTCGGCAACCATCATTATATTGACAAGGCGCCGGGCATGACGCTGATGGCCGTGCCATGGGTCTGGGCCGCCAATGCCGCGACCCATTCCACCTCGCGCGACTATGTGATCGACATCACCAACCCCAGGCTCGAGAAGTTCCTCGCGCTGCGCCTGCAGCTCGCGGTGGCGTTCGGCACCGCCTTGCTCACCGCCTTTGCCGCCGTGCTGCTGTTCGATCTCGGCACGGGCATTACTGGCAGCGTTACCGCCGGGCTGGTCGCCGCGCTCGGTTATGCGCTGGGCTCGATCGTGTGGGGCTGGTCGACAACGCTGTTCGGCCACGCCCCGGTCGCCGCCCTGCTGACGATCGCGACCTGGGCGGTGTGGCGCGGCACCGGCGGCCCGCGCGAGCTGGACCGCTGGCGCTATCCGGTGATGGCCGGCGCGGCGCTGGGCTGGGCATTGGAGGTCGAATTCACCGCGATCTTCGGCGGCGTCGCGATCGGGCTGTGGGCGCTGTGGCGCACGCGCCGGCTCGACGCGGCCCGGCGCTGGCGGATCTACGGCGTGACGGTCGTCGTCGCGCTGCTGATGCTGGTGCCGCTCGCGCTCTACAACCAGCTCGCCTTCGGCACGCCGTTCAAGCTTGGTTATGAGGGCGTGGTCGGCTTCAACGGCATGCAGCAGGGTCTGTTCGGCCTGACCTATCCCAAGGCCGACATCCTGTTCAGGATCATCTTCTCGCCGCGCCGCGGCCTGTTGCTGGTGGCGCCGGTGCTGCTGCTCGGCGCGATCGGGCTCGACCGGACGATCCGCAACCCCGCAACGCGCGATGTCGGCATCCTCGCGGCGGGCGTCGCGATGGTCGTGCTGCTGGTCAATGCCTCCTATGTCTATTGGGACGGCGGCGCCTCGACCGGACCGCGCCATTCGGTCGTGGCAATTCCGTTTCTCGCGCTTGGGCTGGCGCCGTTCTGGGCGAGCCTGCGCAGCGGCTGGGCGAAGCGCGCCACCGCGACCTTGCTCGGCCTGTCGATCCTGCTCAACCTCGCCATCGCCACGACCGACATCTTCGACTCCGACGGCTTCGACTTTCCGCTGTGGGAACGCAACGCATCAATCCTCGCCAGCGGCAAGCTCACCAGCCTGCCGAGCGATTGGTGGGGCTGGTCGCCATGGCGCGGCGTCGCACTCTATCTCTTCCTTGCCGTGCCCCTGCTGGTGACGATGATCCTGTCGGCCCGGCGTGCCGATCGCCGCGGCGCGACGGTCGCCCAGCCGGCGGATGGCTGAGGCGCGGCGGCGCTATGGCACGACAGAAGCGCTATCTGACGGCGACCTTGCCCGATGGCTACAGCAAGACGATCGGCCCGACCGCCGATCCCTGGACGCATTATTGGCGGATCGTCGCGATCCTCGCCAACGGCAAGACCGAGATCTTCTGGGGCCACACCAAATCGCTTGTCGAGGCGAAGAAGAAGCGCACCGCGACCGAGGAAGCCGCCCGGATGCGCGGCTGGAAAAGCCATGCCTTCGAGATCGTCGCGCTGGTCGAATCGCGCGACGAGCCCGCGCCGAACTGAGCCCGCATCAGGCGAGCCCGGGCGCGACGCGAAAGGTCAGCACCGCGATAGCGGGATCGGCCTCCCACCGTTCGCCCGACGTCGGATGGTTGACGTTCCAGTAGCGCGCGAACGCCCGCCGCGCCGTCGGGCTCGTGCCCGGAATCGGTGGCGGCCAACGCCACAGCGATCCACCGAACAGCGGCCGCGCGCCCTCGGCACGGATGTCGTCGCGCGTGATCTGCTGGAGCCGCTCATGCCGCACGGCCTCGACGATGAGCGTAAGGCGCGACGCCCAGCGCGGCATGTGCCAGGCGGCGATCCACTTATAGTCGGTGTCGCCCGGCCGCCGGCCCGGCGTTCCACGGCCATCGCGATAATGTCGCCAGCCATCGTGCAAGATGACGAACTCGGCCTTGCGCAGCGTCGTGACGATGTCTTGCCCCGCCGCGTGCCGCGCGGCGAGGCACGATTCGCGCACCCATATCCGGTCGCCAGGCACACAGCGCGCCATGTGAGTCCCCGCCCCGACACGCACCTGCGTCTTGCGCCCCGACAGCAGCGCGGAAGCCATGCCGGGGTCGACGATCAGGGAGCGCTGCATCGCGCGGCAATAGCGTCGCTGCCCCCGTCGATCGAGTCACTATGCGGGCCGCGAGCGACCGCGGCACCCGACGCCGCAGTCGCTCGTTGATCTATGTGTCGGCTTGCTCCCCGAAACGTTGCCATTTCCGCCCCTACCCCCTAGAGCCGCGCCGCCATTCCCCGCCACCGGAGCCGTGCCCATGTCCGACAAGATCAACCGCGTCGTCCTCGCCTATTCGGGCGGACTGGACACCAGCGTGATCCTGAAATGGCTGCAGCAGACCTATCAGTGCGAGGTCGTCACCTACACCGCCGATCTCGGCCAGGGCGAGGAGCTCGAGCCGGCGCGGCGCAAGGCCGAGCAGGCCGGCGTCAGGCCCGAGCACATCTTCATCGACGACGTCCGCGAGGAATTCGTCCGCGACTATATCTTCCCGATGATGCGCGCCAACGCGCTGTATGAGGGGCTGTACCTGCTCGGCACCTCGATCGCCCGGCCGCTGATCGCCAAGCGCCAGATCGATATCGCGCGCCAGGTCGGCGCCGACGCCGTCAGCCATGGCGCGACCGGCAAGGGCAACGACCAGGTCCGTTTCGAGCTCGGCTATTACGCGCTCGCGCCCGACATCAAAGTCATCGCGCCGTGGCGCGAATGGGACCTGACCAGCCGCACCAAATTGATCGAATTCGCCGAGAAGCACCAGATCCCGGTCGCCAAGGACAAGCGCGGCGAGGCACCCTTCTCGACCGACGCCAACATCCTGCACACCTCGTCGGAAGGGAAAGTGCTCGAGGATCCGTGGGAGGAGGTGCCCGACTATGTCTATTCGCGCACCGTCAACCCCGAGGACGCGCCCGACCTGCCCGAGATCATCACGGTCGATTTCGAGCATGGCGACGGCGTCGCGATCAACGGCGAGGGGATGAGCCCGGCGACGTTGCTGGCGAAGCTCAACGATCTCGGCCGCAAGCACGGCATCGGCCGGCTCGACCTGGTCGAGAACCGCTTCGTCGGCATGAAGTCGCGCGGCATGTACGAGACCCCGGGCGGCACGATCTATCACCTCGCGCATCGCGGCATCGAGCAGCTGACGCTCGATCGCGGCGCCGCGCATCTCAAGGACGAGCTCGCGCCGCGCTATGCCGAGCTGGTCTATAACGGCTTCTGGTTCTCGCCCGAGCGCGAGATGCTGCAGGCGGCGATCGACCACAGCCAGGACAAGGTCACCGGCACGGTGCGGCTCAAGCTGTACAAGGGCGGGGTCTATGTCATCGGCCGCAAGTCGCCCTTCTCGCTCTATTCGGAAAAGGTCGTCACCTTCGAGGACGATCAGGGCGCCTATGACCAGCGCGACGCGGCGGGCTTCATCAAGCTCAACGCGCTGCGCCTGCGGCTACTCGGACGACGCGATCGGTAAACCTTCGCCCCTCTCCCATCGCGGGAGAGGGACGGTCCCGGACGAGAGGCGACTTTGAGCCTGCGCGGCGCTTGCCAAGGGCCACGCGTGTCACGGGTCGTCCAAATGGTGCCTTTTCGTCCAGCGCTATCCCAAGCGGCGTTCACGGCGCGCAGTCATTGCTGTACGCTGCGTGCACGATGACAGGGGAAAGCGCCATTCTCGACGATCCGGCACCGCAGGACGTTGCGCCACCGGCGCCGGCGACGATCTATCGCCACCGCGTCGCGACGCGATTGTGGCACTGGATCAACATGATCACGATCCTGATCATGATCGGCAGCGGGGCGACGATCCTCAATGCCCACCCGCATCTCTATTGGGGCAATTACGGCGCCAATGCCGACCACCCCTGGTACAATCCGCCGCACATGCCGTCATGGCTGACGCTGCCGAGCCATTATAATCTCGCGATCGCGCGGCGCTGGCACCTGCTGTTCGCGCTGGTGCTTGGCTTCGGGCTGCTCGGCTACATGATCGCCAGCCTCGTCAACCGTCATTTCCAGCGCGACCTGCGCGTCCGCGCCGGCGAGCTGGCGCCGCGGCACCTGTGGCATGACGTGACGGAACATCTCGCGCTGCGCTTCCACGATCCGAAGAACCCGACCGCCTACAACATCTTCCAGAAGCTGGCCTATGTGTCGGTGATCTTCGTGCTGATCCCGGCGATGATCCTGTCGGGGCTGACGCTGTCTCCGGCGATGGACGCCGCCTGGCCGTGGCTGCTCGACCTTATGGGCGGCCGGGCCTCGGCGCGTTCGGTGCATTTCATCGCCGCGACGGGCATCGTCATCTTCATCGTCGTGCACCTCGTCCTCGTCCTGCTCGCCGGACCGATCAACGAAGTGCGTTCGATGATCACCGGGCGCTGGCGGGTGCCGGAGGAAAAGTCATGAGCGGGATCATCACGCGCCGGACGGTGCTGACCAGCGGTGCGCTGGGCGCGGGGCTCGTGCTGAGCGGCTGCGACAAGCTTGCCGAACAGCCCGCTTTCCGCAAGATCCTGTTCTCGGGCGAGAAGATCAACCAGGGGCTGCAGCGCTCGCTCTCCGCGCGCCACGCTTTGGCGGCCGAATTCCGCCCCGACCAGATGTCGCCCTTCTTCCGTACCAACGGCACCGCCAACCCCAACACGCCCGATTACAATGCGATGGTCGGCGAGAATTTTGCCGGCTGGCAACTCAAGGTCGGCGGGCTCGTCGCCACCCCGCTGTCGCTCTCGCTCGCGCAATTGCGCGCGATCCCGGCCCGCACCCAGATCACGCGGCATGACTGTGTCGAGGGATGGAGCGCGATCGGCAAATGGCACGGGCCGTTGCTCGGCACGATCCTCAAAGCCGCAGGCGTGCGCGACACCGCGCGCTTCGTCGTCTTCACCTGTGCCGACCTGTATGGCGGCCGCCCCTATTATGAATCGATCGACCTGATCGATGCCTTCCACCCGCAGACCATCCTCGCCTGGGCGCTCAATGATGCGCCGCTGAGCGTCGGCCACGGCGCGCCGGTGCGGCTGCGCGTCGAGCGCCAGCTTGGCTACAAGCACGCCAAATATGTCATGAAAATCGACGCCGTTGCCTCGCTCGACGGCATCGGCAAGGGCAAGGGCGGCTATTGGGAAGATAATGTCGATTACGATTGGTACGCCGGAATCTGACAAAATCGCGACGATGTCGCACCTGCGGCCAATCTCAGGGCTTATCTTTGCCGCAATGCGGCGATAACGCAACGCCATGGCCCTGCTCGATATGTTTCTGTCACGCGCGATCAAACGCGGCGTCCTCACCATCACCTACCCCAACGGCAAGACGAGCCGATTCGGCACCCCCGATGCCGAGCTTGGCGAGGTCGCGCTGCGCTTCACCGACAATGGCGCGATCCGCGCGGTGCTGCGCGATCCCAGCGTCGGCACACCCGAGATGTTCATGAACGGCCGGCTGCTGATCGAGCAGGGTGACGTTCGCGACCTGCTGGTGCTGATGACCAGCAACAATCGCTACGAGCTGGGCAGCAACGCGCTCGATGCCAGCTTCATGGGCAAGGCCTGGGGTCGCCTGCGCTTCAAGATCGCTCGCTACAACATGGTGCGCAAGTCCAAGCGCAATGTCGCGCACCATTACGACCTGTCGGACAAGCTCTACGAACTTTTCCTCGATGCCGACCGGCAATATAGCTGCGCCTATTTCACCGATCCGTCGAACAGCCTCGAACAGGCACAGATGGACAAGAAGGCGCATATCGCGGCCAAGCTGGCGTGCAAGCCGGGTATGACGGTGCTCGACATCGGCTGCGGCTGGGGCGGCACCGCGCTCTATTTGCACGAAAAACTCGGTGTCGAGGTACTCGGCATCACGCTGTCCGAGGAACAGCTCAAGGTCGCGCAGCGCCGCGCAGCCGATGCCGGCGTCGCTGACAAGGTCCGCTTCGAACTGATCGATTATCGCCACGTCACCGACACCTTCGACCGCATCGTGTCGATCGGCATGTTCGAGCATGTCGGGACGCCGCATTACACCACGTTTTTCCGCAAGTGCCATGAACTGCTAAAGCCCGATGGCGTGATGCTGATCCACACCATTGGGCGCGCCAACGGGCCCAACGTCACCGACCCGTTTACCGCCAAATATATCTTCCCCGGCGGTTATATCCCGGCAATGTCCGAGGTGCTGACGGCAAGCCAGCAGATGCGCTGGTTCGTCTCCGACGTCGAGACGCTGCGGCTGCATTATGCCTATACGATCCGGCATTGGTACGATCGCGTCGTCGCGGAACACGACGCGATCGTCGAGCTCTATGACGAGCGCTTCTACCGGCTATGGACCTGGTATCTCGCCGGCTCGTACATCAGCTTCCTCAACGGCGCGCTGGTCAATCACCAATATCAGTTCGTCCGCGATCGCAACGCCCTGCCGATCACGCGCGATTACATGATTGAGGAAGAACGTCGCCTGCGCGGCTGACCTCGCGCATCAGGCGACGTCGTTGGGCCCCTTGTGCGCCCAGGACGCCGCGACCATCCGCTCGAGCACGGCCATGTC
This sequence comes from Parasphingomonas halimpatiens, assembly GCF_036663795.1. Lineage (NCBI taxonomy): Bacteria > Pseudomonadati > Pseudomonadota > Alphaproteobacteria > Sphingomonadales > Sphingomonadaceae > Parasphingomonas > Parasphingomonas halimpatiens. The sequence continues at coordinate 81,659 of NZ_JAXOJP010000007.1, read as the reverse complement.
CACATCGGCGAGCTTCTTGACGTAGAGGCACCCCTTGCCGGTCGAATGCTTGCCGAGCACGGCGAGCATCGCATCGCGATCGGGAAAGCTCGTACCGAGATAGAAGACGAGCTGCGCCTTGCGCGGTGAGAAACCGATCCGGCAGATCTCGCCCTCGCGCCCGCTCTCATAACGATAGCGGTTCACACCGAAGCCGATGATCGACGGTCCCCACATCGTCGCCGGCTCACCCGACACGCGTGCCATCAGGTCGATGACGATCTCGGCATCGGCGCGGCGCTGGTCGGGTTCGACCCTGTCGAGGAACGCCGCGACGCTGACCGCGGTCGGCTGCGTCTTGTTGGTCGTCGCCATGGATCTCTCCGACTCGTGACCCCCAAAGTCTAGCAGCGCATACAGAGACCATCTAGGAGCCGGCGATGCACCCCACTGCCATCACCCGCCGCTCGATCTTCGCCCAGGCGTGGCCGATCATGCTCGGCCAGACGACGGTGCCGCTGGTCGGTATCGTCGATACCGCGGTGATCGGGCGGACCGGCGACGCGGCAACGCTGGCCGGGGTCGCGCTCGGGGCGACGATCGTCAACTTCCTGTTCTGGAGCTTCGGTTTCCTGCGCATGGGCATGACCGGGATGACCGCGCAGGCGGGCGGTGCGGGCGATTCGGCCGAGGTCGATGCGCTGCTGGTGCGTGGGCTCGGTATCGGCCTGGCGGTCGGCGCCGTGCTGTTCGCGCTGCAGCTGGTGCTGATTCCGCTCGCGCTGGCGATCTTCGCCGGCGGCGGCGCGGTCCATGCGGCGGCCGGGCCGTTCATCGCCGCGCGCTTCTTCGGCGCGCCCGCCGGGCTGGCGGTGTTCGCGATCAATGGCTGGCTGCTCGGGCTGGGGCGGACCCGCGCGGCGCTCGCGCTGCAGATCGTGATGAACCTTGCCAATGCCGCGCTCGACATCCTGTTCGTCTGGCACTGGCACATGGGCGCGCGTGGTGTCGGGCTGGGCACCTCCTCGGCCGAGTGGATCGCACTCGCCACCGGGCTGTGGCTGGTGCGGCCGCATCTCCATGCACTCAAGGACCGCGCCCGGCTGATCGACCCCGCCGCGCTCCGGCGGTTGTTCGCGGTCAATGGCGACATCATGATCCGTACGATCGCGCTGCTGGTCCTGTTCTCGTGGTTCGCCAATGCCGGGGCGCGGCTCGGCGCGACGCCGCTCGCCGCCAACCAGGTGCTGATGCAGGCGGTCGGGCTGGTCGCCTTCATCCTCGATGGTTTCGCCTTCACCGCCGAAAGCCGGGTCGGCCATGCGCTCGGTGCGGGGTCGCGGAAGACATTGCTGCGCGCGATCCGGCTGACGGCGGAATTCTCGTTCGGCGTCGCCATATTGTCGGGTGTGCTGATCGCGCTGCTCGGCGCACCGAGCATCCGGCTGGTGGTGGTGGATGGCGGGGTGCGCGACCAGGCGATCGCGCTGCTGCCGCTCGTCGTCATCCTGCCGCTGATCGGCTTTCCCGCCTGGTTGCTCGACGGCATCTTCATTGGCGCGACGCAGGGCCGCGCGTTGCGCAACGCGGCGATCGTCTCGACCGGACTGTACATCGTCACCGACCTTGCGCTGCGGCCATGGGGGGCGACAGGTATCTGGCTCGCGCTGCTGGCCAGCTATGTCTATCGCGCCGGCGCGCTGGGCTGGCATCTGCCGGCGCTGGTGCGTCGCGTCGCCCCCGACTGAGCCCGGCGTTGCGGTGATCCCCTACATTGCGCGACGGCCGCAGCATGCGTATCGCTCGCGGCGGGGGATGGAATGAACCTGATGAATCCAGGCGCCGGGCTTGCACCGGGCCCGACCGACGAACCGCTGGTCCTGCATGATTTCTTCGCGCGAACGGTCGCGCGCTGGCCCGATCGCGTGGCGATCGACATACCGCCCGGCCGCGGACGATCTGCCCGCCGGACGCTGACCTATGCCGATCTCGATCGCGATGCGGCGCTGCTCGCGCGTCGGCTGACCACGCGCATCGGCGATGCCGAACGGATCGTCGCACTGCTGGTGCCGCGCACCACGCCGCTGCTCTATGCCGCGCAGCTTGGCGTGCTGATGGCCGGCGGCGCCTTCACCTGTCTCGACCCGGCTTTCCCCGACGCGCGGATGCGCGAGATTCTCGCCGATGCCGACGCGGTAGCGGTGGTAACTGATAGCGCCGGCGCCGCGCGGCTCTCCGCGATGGGCCTGTCGCGCGACATGATCGTCGACGTCGATGATCCTTGCGATGCCCCCGAAGCGCCCTTGCCCGCCGCGCTCGACCCGGCGCGGCTGGCCTATGTCATCTATACCTCGGGCACGACCGGCACCCCCAAGGGGGTAATGATCGAACATCGCAACATCGCCAATCTCGTCGCCTCCGACATCGCCGCCTTTGCGCTCGGCTGCGACGACCGCGTGGTGCAGGGTTCGTCCTCGGCCTATGATTCGTCGATCGAGGAGACCTGGCTGGCCTTCGCCGCCGGCGCCGCGTTGGTGGTGATGGACGATGCCGCGGCGCGGCTCGGCCCCGATATCATCGGCTGGCTGCGCGACGAGCGCGCGACGGTGTTCTGCCCGCCGCCGACCTTGCTGCGTAGCAGCGGCTGCAGCGATCCGCAGGCGGCCTTGCCCGAGCTGCGCCTGCTCTATGTCGGTGGCGAGGCGCTGCCCGGCGATCTCGCCGATCTGTGGGCGGCGGGGCGCCATATGGTCAACGGCTATGGCCCGACCGAGGGCGCGGTGACCTGCCTGCGCGGTGACGTGATCGTCGGGCAGCCGGTGACAATCGGCGCACCGATCTTGGGAATGCGCGCCTGGGTACTCGACGAGACGCTTCACCCGGTCGCCGATGGCACACACGGCGAACTGTGCATCGGCGGCGCGGGCGTGGCGCGCGGCTATCGCAACCGCCCCGACCTCACCGCCGAGAAGTTCGTCGACCATCCCACCCTCGGCCGGCTCTATCGCACCGGCGATCTCGTCCACCGCGATGCCGCGGGCGATTTCCATTATCACGGGCGGATCGACGCGCAGGTCAAGCTGCGCGGCTACCGCGTCGAACTGGGCGAGATCGAGACGCGGCTCACGGCGTGTGCCGGCGTCCGCGCCGCCGGCTGCTGCGTGCTCGAACAGGGCGGGCAGACGCTCGTCGCCTTCGTCGTGCCAGCGGACGACGCCACCACGCTCGACGTCGAGCGATTAAAGACGCAACTGGGCGAGGCGCTTCCCGCCTATATGGTGCCCAGGCAGATCGGCATCGTCACCGCATTGCCGACCAGCGTCGGCGGCAAGCTCGACCGCGCCGCCCTCGCCAAGCTGCCGCTCGCGGCCGCCGCCGAGGCGCCGTCGCCGATCACTGCCCCGCGCACCGACATGGAGCGCCGCCTCGCTACCGCCTTTGCCGACATTCTCGGCCGGCCCGACGGCGTGTCGATCCACGCCGATTTCTTCGAGGATCTCGGCGGCGATTCGCTTCGCGCCGCGCTGCTCGTGACCTTGTTACGCGACGATGCGGTGACATCGGCCGTCACCGTGAGCGACATCTACGAGGCACGCAGCATCGCCGCGCTCGCCGCGTCGCTTGCGCGGCATGTCGATGTCGCGACGCGTGACGAGGCCCCGCTGGTGCGCGAGGGGCATGCAAGGCCGCTGCTCGCCAATATCGTCCAGTTCGGCTGGCTGGTCATGATGCTGTTCGTTGCCTCTTGGGCGGGCTGGGCGGCGACCTTCCGCCTGCTGCGGCCGGTGATGGGCAAGCTCGGGCTGGTCCCGTTCATCCTGCTCGCCCCGGCGCTGAGCCTCGCCGCGATCCTCGCTTATGTCCCGCTCTCGGTAGGCTTTGCGGTGGGCGTCAAGCGGCTCGTGCTGGGGCGCTACCGGCCGGTGCGCACCCCGGTGTGGAGCACGCTCTATCTGCGCCACTGGGTCGTGCTGCAGGCGGTGCGGCTGGTGCCATGGTCGCTGCTGCAGGGTACCGTCTTCCAGCAGGCCGTGCTGCGCGCGCTCGGCGCGCGGATCGGCCGGCGCGTGCATATCCATCGCGGCGTCGACCTGCGGCGCGGCGGCTGGGACCTGCTCGACATCGCCGACGACGTCTCGATCGGCCAGGATGCCATCATCGGCCTGGTTGAGCTCGATCGCGGCGACATCGTCATCGGATCGATCACGCTGGAAGCCGGCGCGACGGTGCAGACGCGGGCCGGGCTCAGCGGCGGCAGCCGGATGGGCGCGGGCAGCGAACTTTCCGCACTGTCGACCTTGTCGGAAGACATGGCGATCCCGGCGGGCGAGCGCTGGGACGGCATCCCGGCCGGCCCCGCTGGACTGGCAACCGCCGTCCCCGCGCCCGACGCTGCGGCACAAGCGCTCACGCCGCTCCGCCATGGACTGCTGATGCTCGCAAGCGAGGCATTGCTGGCACTGCTCATCGCGCTGCCGCTCGAACTCGTCACGCTTGCCGCCTGTGCCGCTGCCGGTGTCGACGTGGTCGACATCTGGCGCTGGGTCTATCATCCGCGCTTCGACCTCGACCTGTCGCTGGTCGTGATCGGCCTGACCGTCGCGACCACGCCGCTGACCTTGCTGTGGACCGCCTTGCTGTCGCGCGCGATGGGCCGCGTCATGCCCGGCGTGATCGGCCGGTGGAGCGCCGGTTACGTCCGCGTCTGGCTCAAGACCGGTCTGCTGATTGCCGCCGGCGAATGGCTCAGCGGGACCTTGTTCTGGCCGCGCTGGCTGCGGCTCGCCGGTATGGCGATCGGCACGGGCTGCGAGATCAGCACGATCCTCGATGTGGTGCCCGAGCTGGTCGAGATCGGCCGCGATACCTTCTTCGCCGACGGCATCTATCTCGGCGGCGCGCTGGTCAGCCGCGGCAGCGTGATGCTCGGCGCAACGCGGATCGGCGCGAACAATTTCCTCGGCAATCACGTCGTCGTCCCGGCCGGGGCGCAGCTCCCCGACGACATCTTGTACGGCGTCGCCACGCCGGTCGATCCGGCGACGATCGCCAAGGGAGGCGCGCGCTTCGGCCATCCCAGCTTCGTCCTGCCGCGCCGCGAGGTGGTCGAAATGGACCGCAGCCTGACGCACGAGCCCTCGACGATCCGCTATATCAACCGCCTGTCCTGGGAGGTGCTGCGCTTCGTGCTGCCGGTCGGGCCGCTGTTGCTGACGGTGGCGTGGTACGCGCTGCTGACGCGCAGCGCGGCCGCCGTGCCCAATCCGGCGCTGTTTGTCGGGCTGGTCGTGCCGCTGATCACGCTCATCCCGCCGGTCGCGCTGTGCCTCGCGGTGCTGCTGCTTAAATGGGCGCTGATCGGGCGGGTGAAGCCGGGGCAGCATGCGCTATGGTCCTGCTGGTGCAGCCGCTGGGACTTCGTCTATGTCGCCTGGGCCAAATATGCGAGCCTGTTGCTCCAGGGCCTCGAGGGCACCTTCCTCCTGCCGGTCTATCTCCGCCTGATGGGCCTCAGGATCGGCCGGCGCGCGGTGCTCGGGCCGCAATTCGCCCAGGTCGTCGACCCCGACATGATCGAGATCGGCGCCGGCGCGACGGTTAGCGCGATGTTCCAGGCGCATACCTTCGAGGATCGCGTGCTCAAGGTCGACAAGGTCCGCATCGGCGCCGGCGCGACGGTGGCTGCCGGCACGGTGCCGCTATACGGCGCGGTGATCGGCGACGGCGCGCATGTCGGTCCGCACAGTGTGATCATGAAGCAGGAACATCTGCTCCCCGCGACGCGCTATCAGGGCGCGCCGACCCGGGCCTATGGGCCGGAGCGGGGCTAGCCCCCGCGGGCTGCGTGAAATCTCGCCGCGAAACGTGCTGGCCGATTTCTCTACCTTGCTTCCCCGGCGAAGGCCGGGGCCCAGTTGCGATGACAGATTTGATGATCGGCAACGTTCGTCGCACCGTCCCCCAACTGGACCCCGGCCTTCGCCGGGGAAGGGAAGATGAGCGAGGTGCGATCGATCCGGAAATGTGTGCGATGCTTTAGCCCCCGCACGTCGCGGCGCGCTTTGCCTTTCGGCGCGGCTCTGCGATGGTTCCGTGCATGAACCCCATGGCGTACCTGCCGGCCGATCTCGGCACCGCTTATTATGTGCTCGAATGGATCGTGCGGATCGGCGCGCTGATCGTCGTGCCGATGCGGCGCAAGCCGGCGGCGGCGACGGGCTGGTTGCTGCTGATCTTCTTCCTGCCGTTGTTCGGGCTGCTGGTCTTTCTCATGATCGGGCGGCCGAGCTTTCCGGCCTGGCGCACGCGGCGCTTCCTCGCCTTGCTGCCCTATTTCCAGCGCGTCGCGGCGACGCTGCGCGAGGCGGCGCCGCGCGATATCGGTGACGATGCGCCGCTCGCCGCGCTGGCCGAGACGCTCGGCCATCTGCCCGCGATCGCCGACAATGCCGTCGCGCTGATCGACGATTATGACGCGGTGATCGCGCGGCTGGTCGCCGATATCGACGCGGCGCAAGAAGCGGTCGATATCCTCGTCTATATCTTCGCCGACGACGCGACCGGCCAGACGGTGATCGCCGCGCTGGGCCGCGCGGTGGCGCGCGGTGTGCGCTGCCGCGTGATGCTCGATCCGGTCGGGTCGCATCGCTGGCGGCGCGACACGGTGGCCAAGCTGCGCGCCGCCGGGGTCGAGACGCACGAGGCGCTGGCCTTCCATCTGTGGCGCGGCCGCACGCGCCGCGACATGCGCAACCACCGCAAGCTGTTCACGATCGACGGCCGCATCGGCTATGCCGGCTCGCAGAATATCGTCGCCAAGGATTTCCGACCCGGCGTGACTAACCGCGAACTGGCCGCGCGGGTGACCGGCCCGGCGGTCGCGGCAATGGCGGCGGTGATCCGCGGCGACTGGTTCCTCGAGACCGAGACCGACCCCGGCGCTCCGCCGACGCTCGCCGCGCCGGCCGGTGATGCCGTGCTGCAGATCCTGCCGAGCGGCGCGGATTATCCGCTCGAGGGGTTCGAGACGCTTTTGGTGTGGCAGCTCCACCGGGCGCACAGCCGTGCGATCCTCGTCTCGCCCTATTTCATCCCCGACGACAGCGTGCTCGGCGCGCTGCGTACTGCGGCGGCGCGTGGCGTGACGGTCGATGTGGTGGTCTCCGCCGTCGTCGACCAGCGGCTCGTCAACCTCGCGCAATGTTCCTATTATGACGATCTGCTCGCCGCCGGCATCCGCATCCACCTGTTCCGCGACTATCTGCTCCACGCCAAGAATATCAGCATCGACGGGCGGATGGCGATCGTCGGGTCGAGCAATGTCGATCTGCGCTCCTTCCAGCTCAACGAGGAAGCCAGCCTGTTGCTGCTCGACGACGCATCCGTCGCGCAGGTCGAGGCGATCCAGCGGCGCTGCATCGCCGACAGCGAGCATCTCGACCTCGCAACCTGGCGGCAGCGCCCGCGGTGGCGCAAGGTGGTCGAGAACATTGCGCGGTTGGTCAGCCCGCTGCTCTGATGTTCGCGGCGATTCACTCGCGACGCGTTCATGTCATAAGCGTCGCCGGCGGCGCATCCCGTTGCGTGCCGCCGGCTCTTTCGCATCGTTGGTTTTGATGGCTGACCACCTGTTGGTATTCGGCGCCCCGCGCCGGCCCGACAGCCATGACGTGGCGAGGAATAGTTGAGGCTATTCGCATAATGGGTGCCGGAAATCAGGTCGTCGGCGCCGCCGCTACTGTCGATTGAGCCTCGCTCGACAGTGATGAATTGTTGGACCTGGCGGGCGATAGCGCGCTAATTCTTTGCGCATAGCACGATGGACCGGCCCGAAAGCCGCACCCCGTCCCCTCGCAAAATGCCGGCAGAACTTGACGGCGAACGGCGCTTTTCTGGTGCGTTACTTTCCCTCTACGACGGAATATCGGTTTATGCTGCCCAGGCGGCGAGGTCGTCCTGCTCGGCGATCAGCGCCAGGCCGTGCGCGATCGAGGTCAATTCGCCGCCGCTGGCGATGCGCGCTTCGCCGAAGCGATCGGTGAACAGGCGGCGGATGCGCGGCGTCAGCGAGGAGCCGCCGGTCAGGAAGATGCGGTCGATCGTCGCCGGCTCGACCGCCGCCATCGCCAGCGCACGGTCGACCGCCGCTTCGATCCGCGCGATATCGGGGGCGATCCAGCCTTCGAAATCGGCGCGCGTGACATCCGCCTCGATCGCCAGGCCGGCGCCGGCAAAGTGGAAATGCGCCGTCTCCGCCGCCGACAGGTCGCGCTTGACCTGCCCGACCGCCTCATAGAGCCGGAAACCCAGTTCCTCCTCGATCACCGCAATCATCCGGCCGATCGCATCGGGGTCGAGCGCGGAACGGCGCAGCTTTTCCAGCTCGGCGAGCGTGCGGCGATTGCGCATCAGCGCGAGCCGCGACCAGTCGGCAAAGTCGGCGAAATGGCCGCGCGGGATCTCGAGGATCTTGTCGAACGAGCGATACGAGCCGCCCTTGCCGAGCAGCGGCATGACGAGATGATCGATGATCCGCGCATCGAACCGGTCGCCGGCAATCCCGACGCCGGCATGGCCGAGCGGTTCACAGCGTCGCGCGGCGCCCGGCGCGGCAATCCTCACGACCGAGAAGTCGCTGGTGCCGCCGCCGAAATCGGCCACGAGAATCGTCGCCGGTTCGGTGATGCGCGAGGCATAGCTGAACGCGGCGCCCAATGGCTCATAGACATAGTGCACCTCGCTGAACGCGCCGAACATCATGTCGTAGCGCCGCCGCGCCAGCGCCTCGTCGGGGCGGTGCCCGGCATATTCGACCGGCCGGCCGACGACGATGCGCGCCGCGCCGGACAGTGCGCCACCGGCCCGCGCCGCCATCTTGTCGAGAAACAGGCGGCCGAGATCCTCGAAGCGGTAGCGCTTGTCGAACACCGTGGCATGCTCGAAGGTCGCGCTCGCCGCGACCGACTTGAACGATTGCAGGAAACGGCTGCCCTGCGGGAATTCGAGATATTCGGCGATCGCCCAGGGGCCGGCGTCGACCGCGACGCCGCCGGGCACGCTGTCCTCTTCCCAGAGGCACAGCGCCGAGCGGAACGCCGCTTCTGGGCCATGCGGCGTGGCAAGCTGGACGAGATCGGACACGCCGCCGCGCGCCATCGCGACGACCGAGTTCGTCGTCCCGAAATCGAGACCGAGCGTGAAGGGTGGGGGATTCGGCATGGGCGGGCGGCGCTACACGGGTTGCGGCGCGGGGGGAATGGGCTTCGGCAAAGTTTCGTCAATCGCCGCCATCCCGGATGGCGAAGATCATGGCGAGCCGATACGGGATTCGATGAAGGAGTATATCACGGACATGCTGACGATCGGCCTTATCGGTGGAATGAGCTGGGAAAGCTCGGCGCAATATTACCGGCTGATCAACCAGACGATGCGCACGCGGCTCGGCGGCGTGCATTCGGCGCGCAGCCTGATGTTCTCGGTCGATTTCGGCGAGATCGAGCGACTCCAGCATGCCGGCGACTGGGACGCGCTGACCGCGGCGATGATCGACGCCGCCACGCGGCTGGAACGGGGCGGCGCTGACCTGTTCCTGATCTGCACCAACACGATGCACAAGGTGGCTGATGTGGTCGCCGCCAGCGTATCGATCCCGCTGCTGCACATCGCCGATCCCACCGCGGCGCGGATCGTCGCCGCCGGCCACCGCCGCGTCGGGCTGCTCGGACCGCCTTCACCATGGAACAGGCCTTTTATCGCGACCGCCTCACCGAGCGTTTTGGCCTCGATGTGATCGTGCCGGCCGAGGACGACCGGCGGCGCGTCCACCGCATCATCTATGAGGAGCTGGTTGCCGGCATCGTCGCGCCGGCATCGCGCGAAGTCTATCGCCAGGTCATCGCCCGACTGATCGACGATGGTGCCGAGGCGATCATTCTCGGCTGCACCGAGATCATGCTGCTGATAGGGGCGGAGGACAGTGCGGTGCCGTTGTTCGACACCACCGCGATCCATGCCGAGGCAGCGGTCGCCCAGGCACTGGCCGGCGATTTGGCGGGATGACCGGGCCGAACTTGGCGCTATGACCTGATCGTGTGAGCGGCGGGTAGGTCGCGGGGGGCCGGCATGGACGAACGGGGCATCAAGCGGGACTATCGGCGCGTCAGTGTCGGCGCGGCCGGCCTGTTGCTGTTGCTGATCGCGCTTGGCTGGCTGTTCGCGCCGCACGATCTGCCCGCCGCCGACAATGACGGCATGGCGCGCTTTCTGCTGCTGCGGCAGGATCTGGCCATCGCGCTGATCGCTGCGGCGGCCACGGCGCTCGCCTGGATACCGATGCGGCGGCGGAGCGCCATGCCCAACCTTTCGCCACGCATGGTGGCGCTCGTGACGGCGGTGATCGTGCCGCTCGGCTGCTGGCTCGGCGCGCGGCTGGTGTTCGGGCGCTACGACTTCAGCCGCGACGAACAGATGGTGACGTTCGACGCGACGATCTTCGCGGGCGGTCACCTGTTCGCGGTAATCCCGGCGCAGCTGCGCGGCATGGCGGAAAGCTTCAACCAGACCTTCATCCTGCCGATCGGCCAGCACGAGGCATGGGTGTCGGCCTATCTGCCGATGAACGCGGCGATCCGTGCGATCTTCCTGCGGCTCGGCGATGCGAGCCTCGCCGGGCCGGTGCTGGTGGCGGTCGGCGCTATCGCGCTGTGGCGCATCGCCGCGCGGCTGTGGCCGACATCGCCGGCGAGCCAGATCGTCGCGCTGCTGCTCTATGCCGGATCGTCGCAGATCTGGATCACCGCCATGACCGCCTATGCGATGAGCGCGCATCTCGGGTTGAACCTGTTGTGGCTGTGTCTGTTCCTCAAGGATCGACGCTGGGCGCATGGCGCGGCGATCGTGATCGGCTTCGTCGCCACCGGGCTGCACCAGCCGCTGTTCCACCCGCTGTTCGTGCTGCCGTTCCTCGCCTGGCTGCTCGCCGAGAAGAAATGGCGCCTGCTGCTGGTCTATGGCGCGGCCTATGCCGCGATCGGGCTGTTCTGGCTCGGCTGGCCGCTATGGATCAGCGCGCATGGTGCGCTGCCGGCAGCCGCGACGACCGCCGTGTCCGGCGTCGGTTATGTCGAGCGCTTCCGGCACGCCGTGGCGGGGCTGCACCTGTGGGGCGTCGGGCTGATGGCGGCCAATCTGGTGCGCTTCGTCGCCTGGCAGCATCTGCTGCTCGTGCCGCTCGCCGGCTATGGCATCTGGCGGTGCTGGAATGTCGACCCGGTGGCCCGCGCGCTCGCGATGGGGCTGATCCTGCCGGTCGCGATCCTGCTGATCCTGCTGCCCTATCAGGGGCATGGCTGGGGCTATCGCTATCTCCACGGCGTGATCGGCAATGCCTGCCTGCTCGGCGGCTATGGCTGGCGCAAGCTCGAGGAGCGCGGGCGGGCGCCGGTGACGGCGTTCGCGGGTGCAACGCTGGCGAGCATCGCGCTGCTCGTGCCGCTCCATGCCGTGATGGCGCGGCGCATCGTCGCGCCCTTCGCCGCGGTCGCCGCGCAGCGCGACGCGGTCGCGGCGCGGGTCGTGATCGTCGACGACAGGGCCGCGCCGTTCGCGCAGGACCTGGTGCTCAACCGCCCGGATTTCTCGAACCGGCCCTGGGTGCTGCTCGGCCATCAGGTCGCGCCGGAGCAGATCGCCGGCTTGTGCCGGGGCGGGTCGATCGCCTTTCTCGGTGCGGCGCAGCTGGGCGGGCTGACGTCCGCGTTCGATGAACCGGCGCCGGTGACGACCCCCGACTACACCGCGCTGGAGGATGCCGCGCGGTCGGCCGGGTGCCGCATCGTCGCCTTCGCGAAATAAGCCGACTCGGTGATGCGCGCGGCCATCGCCGACCAGTCATAGCTCGCGCTGGCATAGCGGCTCATCGCTCTGCGGTCGTCGTCGCTCATCTTGAGGGTATCGGCGGCAGTGATGAGGCGCATGGCCGATGCGTCGGGGTCGCGAAGATCGACCTCGACCGGCGACAGCCAGCGCCGCGCCTGCGGGTCGGCGCCGCTGGTTTCAGCGCCGCAGATGACGGGCAGGCCGCACGCCATCGCTTCCTGCACGACGAGCGGAAAGCCCTCGCCGACGCTCGGCAGGATCAGCATGTCGGCGGCCTGGTACAACGCCGCGAGTGACGGGCCCGAGCGGTCGTGCAGCACGCGGATGTTGGGGAGGCCCCATGCGAGCGGGTCGATCGGGCCATGGCCGGCAAGCAGGACCTGCCAGTCGGGCCGGGCCGCCGCCGCGCGGCGGATGATGGCGAGCCCCTTCTTCTCGACGAAGCGGCCGACGAACAGCAGCAGCGCCCTGTCGTCGGTCATGCCAAGTTCGGCACGCGTCGCAGCGCCGACGGCGGTAGGCGCCGGCCGGAAGATCGTCGTATCGACCCCGTTGAACAGCAGCAGCGGCGGACGCTTCGTGGCAACCCCGGCGAACGCATCGCGGACGGTGTCGCTGATGAACACGGCCTGGTCGGCGGCGCGCAGCATCGGCCGCGTGACCAGCCGGTTGGCCAGCGCCATCACGCGCTTGAGCAGCGGATTGACGAAGGGAATGCCGGCGATGTGCTGGATCAGCACGACCGGCTTGCGATGGCGTTTGGCAAGCAGCACCGCCGCAATCGAGCTGAGATAGAGCGCGTCGTGAACGACGACGGCGTCGCTATCGCGCACTGCCTTTGCGAGGCGGCGCAATGCGGTGACGCCCGGGATCGGCATCGGCAGGCCGGTGAGGCGCTCGATCGCATTGAAGCACGGCATCGCCACCGGCGTAGCGGTTGTTGCGTCGGGCATGGCGCCCTCGGCAGCGGCGGCCCAGCTGGCGTCATGGCCCTGCGCGACGAAGCGACGATTGAGCTGGCCGGCGACGCGCTCGATCCCGCCGCCATGCTGCTCATAGAAATGGGTGACGGTCAGCAGCCGCATCGCGTCACGCCCCCAGCGAGCGCGACGCGCGGCTGCCCAGGATCGCCCAATGGCTCGCGACATAGTTGACGACGACCATGATCAGCGTCGCGGCGGGCGCCGCGATCACCATCGGCTGGTGCAGCGGCACGAGGAACAGCCAGGCAAGGCCGGTCGAGATCGGGAAGTTCGCCGCCATCGCCGCCGTGTAGCGCGCGAAACCGCGCCAGCTGCGCGTGCCGCGAAAGACGAACGCGCAGAGCAGGAGATAGCCGGTGACGACCATGATGCAGAACGACGTTACGGCGGCCTGGAGCAGCGTCAGCCCGGCGCGGTCGGCGGCGATCATGATCGCATTGTGCATCACCAGGCACGACCCCGTCACGACCGCATAACGCGACGTGGTGGCGATCGCGCCGGCGCGGATCATGCGCGGTGGCCCTCGATCAGCAGACACGAGGCCGCGTCGATGTCGCACCATGTCGGATGGCCGATCGACACATCGACACCGGCGCGCATCACGCGGGCGAGCGGACGGGCGAGCGCGGCGGGCAGGCTGGCGCCGTTCTGCAGCGCGCGGACGCCGAGCTTGCGCTGGATCTCGATCGGCCGCGACGTCTCGCCGAACACGCTGTAGAGCAGCCCGCCGGTGAGCCGCGACAGCGTCTCCCAGCGGCGCGTTTCGGCGCGGTCGAGATAGCCGAGCGCGGCGTCGAGCACGAGGCCATGGCGGCCGAGCATCGCCGTCCAGTCCGCGACCGACAGGTAATGGAAATGCGCCAGCCGCTTGTCGAGTGTGCCGAGATAGGCAGCGCGGTCGCCCCACGGCGCGAGCGGCCCGGCAAGGTTCTCGTGAAAGCCGGGGCCGGGCACGGTGAAGAAGAAGCGGCCGTCGGGTTTGAGCAGCCGGCCGACCTCGGCGATCGTGCCCTCCAGCGGCGGGATATGCTCGAGCACCGAATTGGAGATAACGAAATCGAACTGGCCGTCGGGCTCGGGGATCGCATCCGCCGAACAGGTGTCGACGCGATCGTAAAAGGGAAAGCGCCGCGCCGCCTCGGTTTCGAACGGGTCGAGGTCGATGCCGACGAGCCGGCGTTCGCCGATGCGGTCGAGCAGGATTTCGGTCAGCAGCCCGTCGCCACAGCCGAGGTCGAGCCCGAGGCCGTGCGGGATGTCGCGGCTGGCCAGCGCCTCGATCTCGATCGCGCGCCAGAAGGCGGTCGCGGGCTGCGCCGGATAGGCCGAGGTAAAGGTGCCGAAAAGATCGAGCTTGCTCATGCGTAGATCGCCTCCGCGGAATCGATGATGGCGTGCTGCAGCGTGAGCACGGCGAGCGCCGCGGCGCCGTCGATCGGCGCGAGCGCGTCGGTCTCGCCGCTGACCGCGCGACCGAAGCGGTCGAACAACTCGTCATTGCCATAGCTCAGCCGCCCGGTGAGATGCGGGATGCCGCTGGTCAGGTGCTGCAACCAGTGCTGGACGGTCGCGACGCGGCTGGTGCGCAGCACCTTCAGCGTGTCGTGGCGCCCGTCATTGGGCAGGCGGATATAGATGTCGCGGAAGATATCGACGATGCCGAGGCCCCGATCTCCCGACACCATCAGATACCATTCGCTGACCGGGCTTTCGAAATTGCACGACAGACGGATCGGGCAATCGGTCGTATCGCCACGGAAATAGGCTTCGATCCGCGCCGGGGTCGTCAGGCCGGTAGAGCTCGGCACGACGAGCGAGCGCGCCAGCGACAGCTGGCCGGCAACGGCGCGCAGCAGATAGAGCAGATGCGGGCTCTCATCGTAGAACAGACCCATCGGCAGTTCCTCGCACCAGGTCGGCAGGCGCCGGCCGGGATTGCCGAACTGGACGGCATCGACCCCGCGGATCGTGCCGAGCGCGCCGCTGGCGAGATCGTCGAACAGCCGGCGGGTCGAACGCGCGAACTGGAAATTGTGGACGATGGCGAGGCGGCGATCGGCGGCGGTGGCCGACGCGACCAACTCGGTGCCCTCGGGCACGGTCATGGTGAAGGGCTTTTCGGTCAGCACATGCTTGCCGCGCGCGATCGCCTCGCCGACCAGGGCGAAATGCGTCATCGGCGCGGTGGCGACGGTGATCGCATCGACCTGATCGAGCCAGTCGATGTCGGCGAGCGTCGATGCCTCGCTGAAATGGCGATAGCCGCGCTTCCTTGCGATCTCGGCGGCGCGGCCGGGCGCGCGGTCGATCACGCCGACCACGTCGAAACGCGGTGAGCGGTCCATCGCCGGCAGATGCCGGTTCTGGCACACCCAGCCGAGCCCGATGGCGGCGACGCGGATCGGGGCCGTCACAGGCGTTGTCCGCCCCTGGCCGAAAGGAAATCGGTGGCATGGCCGCCGACGATCGCGATGACGAACCCGCCGAGCATCGTCTGCAGGCCGACCGCGCCGGTGATCGCGGCGATGACCAGCGGCAGGACGCTGGCCGGGGCGGCGAAGTCGTCGACGCGCCAGTGCCAGCCGATCGCGCCGAGCATCGCGACCGACGCGGCGGCGAGGCCGAGCCCGGTCGCGAGCATCGTCTCCAGCCTGAGCCATCCGCCGAACCGTCCGAGCGAGGGGCGCAGCATGCGATAGCCCTGATGGACGCCGACGACATGCGCGACGACCGCCATCAGCGCGGCGAAATGGCCGGCGGTGAACAGGAAGCCGGCGACGATCGCCCAGCTCGCGCCGAACGGGCCGGCGCCGGGCAGGACGCCAAGATAGTGCAGCATCGCAATCAGCAGGATCGTGGCGGCGACGCCCATCGCGGCGAGCGCGGGAATGCCGAACGCCCAGGTCGGGCTGAGCATCAGCAGGTAGCGCAGGTGCCGCCAGCCATCGCGCCACGGGCGCAGATGCGGCGGGCGGTCGCGCAGGTCGACCGACAGCGTCGCGGGGGTCTGGGTGATGCGGAAACGGCGCAGGCTCGCCTTGACGACCATCTCGCTGGCGAATTCCATGCCGTCGCTGTCGAGCCGCAGGTCGAGAAAGGCGTCGCGCGTTATCGCGCGCAGCCCGCAATGCGCATCGTCGACACGGCTGCGGAACAGCAGGTTGAGCATGCCGGTGAGGATAGGGTTGCCGATATAGCGGTTCTTCCACGGCATCGCGCCGGGGGCGATGCCGCCCCGAAAGCGCGAGCCCATGCACAGATCGGCGCCCGCGATCAGGCTTTCGACCATCGCCACGCCATCGGTGAAATCATAGCTGCCATCGGCATCGCCGATGACGAGGTAGCGGCCATAGGCCGCCTCGGCACCGCCGATGATCGCCGCGCCATAACCCTTGCGCGGCACCGCGACGACGCGCGCGCCAAGGCGGGTGGCGATATCCTGGCTGCCATCGGTCGAGCCGTTGTCGGCGATGACGATCTCGCCGGCGAGGCCGAAGCGGCGCGCAATCTCGGCCAGCGCATCCTGCGCGTTGGCGATGCAATGCGGCAGGCTGATCGCTTCGTTGAGGCACGGCATGACGATCGACACGTCGAGCGGCGCGACATCGTGGCGGAAGGCCAGCGGGGCGGTGATGCGAGACATGGGTGTGGAGCTCTCCGTCGACCCGACCGTGCTAGCCGGGGATGGTTAACGAAGTGCTGCGAAGCGTCGCGCGGCAGGGGGTTAACCGTCGCGCGGTTGCGTCGCCATGCCGAGCCATGCGGCAAAGGCCCGCATTGCCGGCGTTTCGCGCCGCGATTTCAGCCGCGTCAGCCAATAGCCGCCGGCATCGAGCTCGGCCGTAAAGGGGCGGACGAGCCGTTCGGCGGTGAGTTCGTGCGCGAACATCGCGGGTGGGACGAGCGCAACGCCGTGCCCGGCGATCGCGGCGGTAACGATCAGCGCCGCGCTGTCGAAGATCGGGCCGTGGAGCGGCGGGCAGGCGTCACCCGCCAGCGCGAACCAACGCGCCCACTCGTCGGGGCGGTACGAACGAAGCAACGTCTCGCGGGCAAGCGCGGCGACATCGCCGCCGAGGCGCTGCGCGATCGCCGGGGTACAGAGCGGCGTCAGCGGCGCGGCGAAGATCGGCATGGCGTGCGTGCCATGCCATGCGCCGTCGCCGAAACGGATCGCGAGATCGAGTCCCTCGCCGGCCAGGTCGACGCGATTGTTGTTGGTCATGATCCGCAGATCGACATGCGGGTGGTCGCGCGTGAAATCGGCGACGCGCGGCAGCAGCCAGCCGGTGGCGAAGGTACCGACCACGCCAAGCGTGAGGACCTCGCGCAACCGCCCGCCGGCGTAGCGATCGAGCATTGCGCCGACCCGGTCGAACGCATCCGCGACCACCGGGACCAGTGCATGGCCCTCGTCGGTCAGCGCGAGCCCGCGCGGCAGGCGGCGGAACAGCGGCGCGCCGAGCCGCGCCTCGAGCGCCGCGACCTGATGACTGACCGCGCCCTGCGTCACGCGCAGCTCGAGCGCGGCGCGCGTAAAGTTGAGATGCCGCGCCGACGCCTCGAAGGCGCGTAATGCGTTGAGCGGGAGCTGGGCGCGATCCATCAGCGAGATATGAGCCAGGCTCATGGCTATGTCGAGATATCATGCTTTGTGGCGTTGCTTTGAGTAAGGCATTTCGATGTGACATGAGAATTTAAGGGGACAAGAAGATGTTTCGCACGATGCTGTTCGTCATGGGTCTGGCCGCGGCGCTGATCGGATCGGCCGCCTTTCCGCAGGAGCGCACGGATCCGCTGTTGCGGCCGGTCGCGCCGGACAATGCCGCGCGCTGGCTCACACCGCAGGCGCCGATCAGGGTGTTCCGCAACGCCTATCTGGTCGGCTTTGCCGGCCTCAATGTCGGGCTGATCAGGACCGAGGCCGGGCTGGTGCTGATCGACGGTGCGCTGCCCCAGGCGGTCGGCGCGATCGAGGCGAATATCCGCCGGCTGGGCTTCGATCCCAAACAGATCCGCTACATCCTTAGCACCGAGCCGCATTACGACCATGCCAGCGGGATCGCCGCGCTGGCGCGCGACAGCGGCGCGACGGTGATCGCCAGCGTGCCGGCGGCGAAGGTGCTGCGACAGGGCCATAGCGACGCCGACGATCCGCAGGCCGCGTGGCTCGTACCCTTTCCCGCCGTGGCCAATGTCCGCGGCGTCCGCGATGGCGAGCGATTGCGGCTCGGCAGCACCGTCATCACCGCGCGCGCGACACCGGGCCACACTTTTGGAAGCATGAGCTGGACATGGCGCAGCTGCGAGGGCCGGCGCTGCGTGACCATGGTGTTCGCATCGAGCCTCAACCCGCTTGCGGCCGATGGTTATCGCTTCACGGATCCGGCGCACGCCGCGATTTTGACCGCGTTTCGCCGGACCCTCGTCGTGATGCGAAGCATGCCGTGCGACGTGCTGCTGACTTCGCATCCCGAACCGTCGGGCGGCGACGAGAAATATGCGCGGTTCCAGCGCCAGCCGGTGCCGAACCCCTATGTCGATCCGGCAGCGTGTCGCAGCTATGCAGATGACAGCGCACAGCTGCTGACAAAGCGGCTGGCGGACGAGGCGAAGTAAACCGACCTCGGCGGGGGCCGGGGTAACGACCGGCCCTTCACTTCACGAGGCGAGGCGCGCCTGATCCATGCGCAGCGTGATGATGGCGCCCTCTTCCGACCAGTCGCGCTCGATCGTGCCGCGCAGTTGCGCGGCGAGGCTGCGCTTGAGCAGCTTGCTGCCGAAACCGCCCTCGCCCTCCGGGGGCACCACGGCGGGGCCGCCATGTTCGGTCCACACGATCACCACGATATCGTCCTGTACCTTGCACGCGATGTCGAGCGTACCGGTCTTGGCGGAGAGCGCGCCATATTTCATCGAATTGGTCGCCAGTTCGTGCAGCACCATGGCGAGCGTCGTCGCGCTGGACTCGCCCACCGGCATGCGCGGCACCGCGACGCGGATGCGGCCGCTGAACGCGCCGGCATCGTCATAGGGCGCGAGCAGGATCGTTAGCAGGTCGCCGAGTAGCGCGCTGTTCTCCTTGCGGCCGGGGACCGGGCGAACGAGGTCGTGTGCCCGTCCAAGCGCGCCGAGCCGCGTCGTCAGCTCATTCGCCATCTCTTCGGTCGAGGCGCTCGATTGCGAGGCGATCGCGGTCAAAGCGGAGGCGATGCTGAGCAGGTTCTTGACCCGGTGGCTCATCTCGCCGGCGAGCAGTTCATGGCCTTCCTCGGCCTGCTTGCGGCCGGTGACGTCGATGAAGATGCCGAGCATCTCGCGCCCCTGGATGCCGGCATCGTCGCCCTGGCCGCGTGCCGAGACCCAGCGCACCTCGTCGTCGATGACGATGCGGAAATCGATCTCGTATGGCCCGACGATCGCGCGCGTCGCCGAAAAGGCGGCGCGGACGCGGTCGCGATCGGCCGGGTGAATCTTGGCCGACAATTGCTCGAAGGTGACGAAGTCGCTCGCCGGCAAGCCCCAGAGATGGAAGCCGTGCGCATCCATGCGGAAATGGTCGCTATCGACGTTCCAAGACCACAAGGCGACGCCGGCCGCCTCGATTGCGAGGCGCAACCGGCGCGCGTCCCAAATCGAGGCTGTTTGCTGATCTGCCGACACGGGCGAGTCCTTCGCGGAGCAGCGTCGCGAGCGCCGAAGATGAGTCGCGCCCGGGCGGTCGCACGTGCCGGAGCGTTGGGGTCGGGAAGCCGAAAGCGCGCGGCGGTACGCGGAACAGAGGTTAATAACACGCAATGCCGCGCGTACCAACTGGTCCGCGTCATGACGCGGAGCGCGCCTGCTCGGAAGCGACAGATTAATCCAGCGCGATCATTCCGCTAAGCGGTGCGTCGTTCGCCGGTGAGGTCGATCATCACCCCCGGGAGCCGCTCGAATGCCGGCCGGGCGAAATGAAACCCCTGGATGTAGCGCACGCCGATCGCGCGCAACGCCTCCAGTTCGCCGGTAGTCTCGATTCCTTCCGCGATCACCATCACCCCCAGTGCGGTGCACATCTTGAACACCGCGTCGACGATCAAGCGGCGGGGCAAGCTGGTATCGATCGCGCGGATCAGTTCCATGTCGAGCTTGATGATGTCGGGCTGGAAGCGCGCGAGCAGGTTGAGCCCGGCATGGCCGGCCCCGAAATCGTCCAGCGCGGTGCCGAACCCCATCGTGCGATAGGTCGCGATGATGTTGGCGACATGGTCGGGGTCGGTCATCTCCTCATTCTCGGTGAATTCGAAGATCAGGCGGTCGGTCGGCAGGCCGACCGCGAGCGCGGTCTTGAGCGTCAACTGGATGCAGGCGGCCGGCGAATAGACGGCGTTGGGCAGGAAGTTGATCGACAGGCGCGCGCCCGTCGCGCCGAGCCCTGCCCTGGCCGCCGCTTCGATCGCCTTCACCCGGCATTGCTGGTCGAACGCATAGCGGTTCGCCGCCGACACCTGCGCCAACACGCTCGCCGCACTCTCGCCATGTGGCCCCCGGACCAGCGCTTCATAGGCGTAGGGGTCACCGGTGCTGATGTCGACAATCGGCTGGAACGCCATGGAAAAAGCGAAATCCAGGCCCGCGCCATCGCGGCAACCGGCGCAGGGAGCAGGACGCGGCGGGGCCTGGGGACTCGGGGTGCGCATACGCTATCGGGTAGTTTCAAATACTTAAGAGATCGCCTTCGTAACGATCGGGGATGTTGCGGTCCGCACGTCGCGCAGCGGACTGTTGTTCACTTAATGTTCTGGTCGAATCGCCTCGCAGCGTGTTTGGATGCGGCGTGACCGGCGCGATCAAGACCCTCACCGACCTGCGCCGAATCGAGGCGGCGGTGCGCATCATCTGCGACCGATGCGGCGAACGCGTGCTGCTCGACCGCGAGGCGATGCTGCACGATCGCACCGCGCGCCACCTCAGCCTGTCATGGGACGCGGTGCAGGCCGACCAACGTTGCCGCAAATGCCAGAGCGCCGCCGTCCGCGTCGAGGCGCTGCCATTCGGCGAGAAGAACCGCGCGCTGCGCCGCGCGCGGGCCGAGGCGATGCTGATCAACCTCGCGCTGCACATCCTCGCCGAGGCGGCGCGACGATCGACGCAAGGGGCGGTTGGCACGATCGAAGTGCGGCTTGCGCTGCGCGTGCTCCACCCATTCCTGCGCGACGAGAATCTGCTGCGCGAATATTGGCGCAATGCCGTCGAGGAGCCGCGCCAGGGCTGGTCGAGCTGCCACCTGCCCTATCGCTGGATCGTCACCCGGCTCGTCGAAAAGGGCTATGCGGTGGAGGCGGGACTGCGCTGATTTAGCCGAACGCCTGGTCGAATGCCGTACCCCCAAGCGGTGTAAAGGCGATTACCCGGCCGCTACCGCGCTTTGCCCAGCCGCTGGCAATAACGTGATCGAGGATGGCTGCGCCGAGCGCGCCGCCGAGATGGCTCTTGCGCTCGCTCCAGTCGAGACAGGCGCGACACAAGGGCCGCCGCGAAACGCCCAGCGCTGCGACATCGATGCCCAGGCGCGACCTTCCGCCGTTACCATCGGCGTGTCACCTTCCGAAATCAGGCCGCGCGCGACGAAACCCTGCAGCAGCGCAACCGCCCTTTCACCGGCGAGATGATCGTAACAGACTCGCGCGGTGCGCAGCGCGGCGTCGCGCGGCCCGGTCCGCACACGCCGCGCGCCGGTACGCTCGGCCACGCCCATCAGGGTCTCGATCAGCTCGGCGATGTCCGGCCCCGACAGCGCGAAATAGCGGTGGCGACCCTGTGTGCGGGCCGTCACCAGCCCGGCCTGGTCGAGCTTGCCGAGATGGCCGCTGGCGGTGGGCAGGCCGACCCCCGCCGCCTCGGCGAGCTCGCTGACGGTCAGTGCGCGGCCGTCCATCAGCGCGGTCAGCATGTTGGCGCGGGCGGGATCGCCGATCAGCGCGGCGATCGCGGCGATGCTGGGGCCGTCTTTCATTGTTCGGCCTTAGCCGAACCATCGCCGTTGCTCAAGCAGCTAGGAGGTCGCATCACCCAGGGAGTGCCACATGATCACCTGTTTCATCCGCTACGAGATCGACCCGTTCAAGACCGCGGCATTCGAACATTATGCCCGCAATTGGGGCGAGGCAATTCCGCGCTGCGGCGCCGACTTGATCGGCTATTTCGCGCCGCATGAAGGCTCTGCGACGACCGCATACGGCGTCTATTCGATCGCCGATCTCGCCGCCTATGAGGCCTATCGCGCGCGGTTGCGCACCGATCCGCTGGGGCGCGATAACTACGCCTTCGCTCAGGCCGAGCGCTTCATCCGGCGCGAAGACCGGCTGTTCCTCCGCAAGGTCTCCGATCCGGCGGGCGACCGATGATCGCGGTGATCTTCGAGGTGCGGCCGGCGGCAGGGCAACGGTCGCGCTATCTCGACCTGGCGGCGGCGCTCCGCCCGGCGTTGGAGGCGGCTGACGGGTTCGTATCGATCGAGCGCTTCGCAAGCCTGAGCGAGCCCGGCAAGATCCTGTCGCTGTCCTTTTTTCGCGACGAGCAAGCCGTGGCGGCGTGGCGCAACCGCCCGGCTCACCGTGCGACGCAGGCACAGGGGCGCGAAGACGTGTTCGTGGACTATCGCTTGCGTGTCGCCCACGTGCTGCGCGATTACGGGATGACCGATCGAGCCGAGGCGCCGATAGACAGCCGCGCGGCATTCACGACTGCGGCCGGGGACCGTTCCAATCCGGGTAGCAGGCACCACTTGGGTTAAGGCGGGTTCAACCACTTTACAGCGATACGGCCGTTTCGGATCAATCGAGGAAGTGGCGATGTTCTCCGCCGAGATCATGATAACGCGCCCCGGTCAACCGACCGGGCCCATATCAGCACCACGCGGCGCGCGGCGGGCACGTCGCGCGTCGGTCGACATCGCCGGCACGATCGACGAGGCCGGTCCACGCAGCCTGTGCCGCATTATCGACCTTTCGCTTTCCGGCGCCCGGTTGATGACGTGGCAGGCACTGGAAACACACGCGACCGTGATGCTCACCCTGCCGGGGCAGCGCGCGCGGATGGCCCGCATCGTCTGGTCAGACGATTTCGAGGCCGGCTGCGCGTTCGACGAGCCGCTCGAACAAGCCGCGCTCGATCAACTCGTGGCGCGCTATGGCTTCGCCCCGGCGTTGCCGGAGGTAGCGATTTTCCGCAGCTGAGCGGCCGCGACCCGAACCGGCTGGTGGCGGCCAAACCGCAAAGGCCTGGACGACAGGAGACCCGTGGGAGCGATATCGTCCAAACCGGTCGCATTCGGCGAGCGCATCGCGCTCCGGTCGTTACCCGATTTGGGATTGTCGTCACTTCGGCCGTTGCAATGTCCGGTACGGCCATATTCAACGGGCCATGGCCAGCGGGGTGCGTGTCAGGCAACGTGCCAAGTCGGACGCGATGAGGTACCACTAGCTCGTGGTGAAATCACTGACGGCGGAACCTTATCGGCCCCTGGGCCGCATGACGGCACGGCTGATCGCGCAAATGCAGTTGAGCTGCGCCGCGGAGAGCCTGACGTTGTTCCGCGGCAAGTTCGATCCCGCCATCGTGTTCCTCGTCGTGCTGCGCGCCGATGCGTGGCTACAGACCCGCTCGACCGGCGTCGTCGTGCAGGCGACCGCGCCGCCGGGCGGGATAAGCGTCAACGCGATCGCGCAATCGCTGGGCCGGCCTTTCGAAAGCGTCCGGCGCTACGTCAACGCACTGATTGCCGACGGCCTCTGCCTGCGATCACCGCACGGCATCGTGGTCAATCCGGTGGCGCTGGAGACGCCCGACGTCATCGCGCTGCTCGACGCACTGCACGATGCCATGGTGCGGCTGATCGAGCATCTCACCGCCTTCGGCGTCGCACTGCCGGCCAATCGACAGAATGTGCCCTATGACAAGGGCGCGACGATCGCGGTGGCGATCGACATCTTCGTGTCCTTCTTTGAGTTTCTCGGCGCGGGTATTTCGTGGACGCGCGCGACGATCGTCGGCGCGGTCGCCGCCGCCAACGTCCGGGAGATCACCTTCAACCCGGTGCTTGCCTTTCGCTATGGCGAAGAGGGCACCCCGGTGCCGGAGCTGCTGCGCAAGCCGGTCTCGGCCGCTGCCATCTGCCGTGGGCTGCGCCTGGCGCCGAGCAGCGTGCACCGCCACGTCACGGTGGCGCGCGCGCGCGGCGTGCTGACCGTGCGCGACGGAAAGTTGCTGACCAGCTCCGACTATCTCAGCGCGCCCTGGGTGCTCGCCGTGGCGCGGCTGGTAACCACCCAGGCGATACGCGCGATGTCGCGACTGGGGCCGGCCGGCTTCCCGTTCGACGATCCGGGCGCCTGTTATATTCGCGGATGCCCGCCACTGGTGCCCTTCGTCTGAGCGTGCGCGGCGCCGCGCCGCGCGCGATGTCGCGTCCGACTGATCAATGCAAACGATGCGAAAGAGCGTAGGCAGACGCGGCTAGCTAGCAAATATTCGGCAAGTAAAAGACTTGGACCGCGCCAAGAAGAAGGGGCATTTTGCGAGGGGATGGGGTAGCATTTTCGGGGGCCTTCCACCCCCTGCCGGTTGCGACGCGGGAACGAAAAACGACCGAGGTCCAACGCCGTGCCCAAAATATATTCACGAATTCCGGTACGATCGCGGAGGTCGACGATTGACGCAATAGTTGGGCATTATGCGAATAGCCTCGACTGTTCATGGATTTTACCATGGGCCGCCGATCGGGTAAGCCGCGCTTATCCATCGGACAGGCGCCACTGCCCCGCTTGCTCGTCCCGCTCTTCCCCCGCTTCGGCCGCCAGGGAGCGGGCCTCCTGATATGCGATCGCCTCCGCGAGACGCTCGGCGAGATCGTGGTTCTGGGGCAGCACAGGCTGTTCGCGCCACTCCGCCGCGCGACGGATGCGCAGCCATTGCATGCCGACACGCGGGTCTGCCGGGATATGGCGGGTGACCTCGACCTGCACCGCCGCCTTCGCGCCGAGCGGGACGAACGCCTTGATCTCGCGCTGGTCGTAGCCGATCGCGCGGCGGTACATCGCCGCCTTGACGCGGGCATCGGCATCGTCCTTGCCGACATTCGTCGCCGCGGCGAAGTCGGGATGGCGCTCGCGCCAGCGATAGAGCGTGGCGAGATGGACGCCGAGCAGGCGCGCGACCTGTTCGTCGGTGGCACCGGTTTCGTAATAGAGCCGCGCCTTTTCGGCATGCTCGGGGGTGTAGCTTGTGGGGCGTCCGGACATGGCGGCGGGCGTAGCGTGGATGCGTGGCAGGTTGAATCAAGCTGATGCGTCGGGGCAAGAGCGCGGGTTGCGAGCGGTCCGCCACGTACCTGTTCTGCCCCGTATCACGACATTTTGCCGCCGGCGTTTCCGCACGCTAAGGTCTGCGCATGGACGCAGACATCAAGGCTATTCTCGAGCGTGTCGGGTACGAGCCTGACCTGCCGATCGAGCATTTCGTTGCGGAACTGGCGAGCAGCGAAGCGCTGCCGCGGCCAGCGATCATCATGTGCACAGTCCGGATCGACGAGGCCGCGCCCGCGCTGCGCGCGGTGCTGGCGCGCGCGGTGCTCGGCCACGAACTGGACGACGGGGATCTGCGGTTGCTGTTTCGCGGCCTGCACATTCTCGGCGGCGGGCGCGACAGTCGGACCTGTGCGCCGCTGCTGCGGCTGCTGCGGCTGCCGGTCGACGATCTTGACGAATTGCTGGGCGATGCGCTGACCGAATCGATCTCGCGCATTCTCGTCGGCGTGTTCGACGGCGATGCCGGCGCACTGTTCGCATTGGCCGTGGCGCCCGAAGTCGATCAGTTCGCGCGCAATGCCGTGCTCGGGGCCGCGACCTTCCTGGCCTGGGAAGGGCGCATCGGTCGCGGCGATTTCGAGCGTTTCCTGGTCCGCTTCTTCGAGGAAGGCGGCGCGGAGGACGGCGACCACGCCTGGTATGGCTGGCAACAGGCGGTCGCGCTGCTCGGGCTGCGCACGCTGGTGCCGCTGGTCGAGCGCGCCTTCGCCGACGAGCGGATCGCGCCGATGGACACCAGCATGAAGCATTTCGATGCCGATCTGGCGGAGGCCGAACGCGCGCCCGACGATAGCGAACGCTTCGAGAATGCCGGCCTCGGCTACATCGAAGACATCATCGCGGCGCTCGAATGGACCGATGTCGTAGAGGATGAGCCGATCCTCGATCCGATGGGCGAGTTGATCGACCATGACTGGGCGCCGCCGCCGATGCCGGTGATCAACCATTGGCGCGATGTCGGTCGCAACGACCCCTGCCCCTGTGGCAGCGGTAAGAAATTCAAGAAGTGCTGCCTGCGCTGAGGGGACGAGTCGGCCGAGGGCGCGTGGCCATTGAGGCTGCTCCTGGCGCGCATGCCGACAATGTCAGAAACACGTCTCACTCCCCCAACCAAGCCGCCATATCGCGCTGCGCATGAAGTACGCGCCACACGTGGATATGGTTGGTCCGTTCGACATAGAACACCAGATACGGAAAGCGCTTCAGTAGCTGACTGCGCAATCCGGGGATATTGAGTTCATGCGCATGGCGCGGTGAGCCCGTCAGCGGGCGACTGCCGATCGCGCGAAACGCCACTTCGATCGCGTCGATGAAGCGCCGCGCCACATCTGCGCCCGCTTCGCGGAAATAATAGTCGACTGCGGCTTCGACGTCCGACTGCGCCAGCGCGCCCTGGACGAGCCGCTTGGCGCTCACGCCCCGGGGTTGGGCACGAGGCGTTCCCGCAGCCGATCGAAATAGGCAGAATCAACTGGTGCGCCCGGCGGCGATTCGGCGCCGGCGAGCAATAGCGCGCGCAGCCGTTGCCGGTCCTGGTCCATCCGGATCAGCTCGCGAACATATTCGCTGCTTGTACCGTAACCGCCGCCCGCGACCTGATCGTCGACGAAGGATTTGAGCCCGTCGGGCAGGGAGATGTTCATCGTCGCCATCGCGGGCAAATCTAGGGCGATGGCAAAATTTGGCAAGATGTGCGGGCGCCCTACCCCCGCCGCGCCAGCGCCTTCTTCAACCGGCCATGCGCCGCCGCCTTGATCTGGCACACCCGCGCCGCGCCGACACCCAGTACGAGGCCGATTTCCTCGAGGTTCAACTCCTCGACATAATAGAGCTGCACGACCTGCGCCTCGCGCTCGGGCAGCGCGGCGATCGCGGCGATCAGTGCTTCGCGCAGTTCCCCTTCGGCGAGTTGCTCGAAGGCGTCGGGTTCGTCGCTGGCGAACCATGGCAGGTCGTCGGCATAGACATCGTCGATATGCTCGAAGCGAACCGCCTCGGCGGTGGCATAATCGCTGCGTAGCTTTTCGATGGTGACCCCCAGTTTTTCGGCCAGCGCCGCCTCGTCCGGCGCATGGCCCAGCGCAGCGGTGAGCGCGGCGATCGCGTCGTGATAGGCACGCCGTCGGCGCATTGCGCCGCGCGTCATGGTGGCGTGACGGCGCAGCGCGTCGATCATCGATCCGCGCACCCGCGTCGCAAGATATTGCTGGAAGGTCACCAGCCCGCGATCCTCGAAGCTGCCTGCGGCCTCGACCAGCGCGACCAGCCCGGTCTGAATCAAATCCTCGATGTCGATCGCCGCCGACATGCCACCATGGACGTGCCAGGCGATGCGCCGCACCAGCGCGGTATGCTTGCGCACCAGCGCGTTCATGTCGGGCGGGTGCTGACCCGGCTTGTAGGTCAGCGGCATCGCGTCGGCAAAGGCCTGGTGGTTGGGGAGCGCGCTCATGCCAGCGCTCCGGGGGCGCCGATCACGGCGACGACTTCCACGGCCTTCTCCTCGGGCACTTCGAAGAAACTCATGACCGGCGTGTCGGGCAGACAGGTCTTGACCAGCTTGCGGATCGCGACGCGGATTGCCGGCTGGACGACCAGCGCGAACGGCTTGGCCTCGTTGATCAGCGGCTGCGCGGCGCGTTGCAGCGCCTCGACGATGCGGCGCCCGAGATCGGGCTCGATCGTGTGGCGACGCGACGGGTCCGAGCGCACGGCCTGGCCAAGCAGCCCCTCGAGCTGGCCCTCCAGCGTCATCACACGCAGCGGCTCACGCACGCCGCACAGTTTCTGGATGATCAGCCCGCCAAGCTCGGGGCGGATCGTCTCGATGATCTCGTCGGCGTCGAGCGTGCGCTGCGCGGCGACCGAGATGGCGGCGGCGATGCGGCGGAATTCCTTGAGCGGCACATTCTCCGCCAGCAGCCCCTTCAACACCTGGGTCAGCGTGGTCAGCGGCAGCGGGTTGGGCGACAGCGCGGCGACGAGTTGGGGGCTGCGTTCCTTGAGCCCGTCGAGCAGCGCCTGGACCTCGTCGGCGCCGAGCAGTTCGCTTGCATGCTGGCCGAGTTGATGGTTGAGATGCGTCGCGACGACGGTGCCAGGATCGACGACGAGATACCCCGCGCCGGTCGCGGCATCGGCATCGCCCTGCTGGATCCACACCGCATCGAGCCCGAAGGTCGGGTCCTTGGCGCGCTTGCCGCTCAGGTGACCGACCGCCTGGCCGGTATCGAGCGCGAGCATCTCGTCGGGCGCGACCTGATCCTCGCCGACGATCACGCCGCCGACGACGATGCGGTAGTGGAACGGCGCGAGGTTGATGTCGTCGCGCACCCGCACCGTCGGCACGACGAAGCCGAGTTCCTTCGACAGCTGGCGCCGCACCCCGGTGATGCGCCCCATCAACGGCGCGCCGCGGCGCTCGTCGACCAGCGGCACCAGGCCGTAACCGATGTCGAGGTTGATCTGCATGCTGTCGCTGACCTCGTCCCAGCCGATCTTCGACAGATCGACTGGCACCGCATCGACGATCTCGACCGGGGCCGGGCGGCGCGCGATCTCGCGCATCTTCCATGCGGCGAAACCGGCCAGCGCGGCGGCGGGCAGGATCACGAGGTGCGGCATGCCGGGCATCAGCCCGAGCAGCGCGAGGATGATCGCGACCGGGGTCCAGGTCCGCGCCGAGCCGAACTGGCTGCCGATCTGGCCGGCAAGGTCGAGGCTCGAGGTGACGCGGGTGACGATCGCGGCGGCGGCGATCGACAGCATCAGCGACGGAATCTGCGCGACGAGCGCATCGCCGATCGCGAGCAGGACATAATTGTGCGCGGCATTGGCGATGGTCATGCCGTGGCTTACGGGTCCGAGGATCAACCCGCCGACGATGTTGGCGGCGAGGATCAGCAGGCCGGCAACCGCGTCGCCCTTCACGAACTTCGACGAACCGTCCATCGAGCCGTAGAAATCCGCCTCGGTGGCGACCTCGATGCGGCGTGCGCGCGCCTCGTCGGGAGTGATCAGCCCGGCATTGAGATCGGCGTCGATCGCCATCTGCTTGCCCGGCAGTGCGTCGAGCGTGAAGCGCGCCGAGACTTCCGACACGCGGCCCGCGCCCTTGGTGACGACGATCAGGTTGATGATGACGAGAATCGAAAAGACGAAGATGCCGACGACATAGTCGCCGCCGATCAGGAAGGTACCGAACGCCTCGATCACGCGGCCGGCAGCGCTCTCGCCCTCATGGCCATGGACCAGCACGACGCGGGTCGAGGCGACGTTGAGGCTGAGGCGGAACAGGGTGGCGAACAGCAGCACGGTCGGGAAGGCCGAGAAGTCGAGCGGCTTCTGCGCGTTGAGGCTGACCATCAGCACGGCGAGGCTGATCGTGATGTTCATGATGAAGAACACATCGAGCATCGCCGCCGGGATCGGCACGACCATCAGCACGACGAGCATCAGGATCGCGACCGGCAACGCCGCCGAGCGGACCAGCGAAGGACTTTTGAGAAGCGGGACGGCCATGACTTAGCCCCCCAGGCTGGCGAGCAGCATGTAGGCGAGCCTCGCGGTGTTGGGGGTGGGGCGCAGCAGCGAGGCGGCGGTGGTCGCGGTGCTGGTGGCGCCGTTGAGACGATCGAGCGTGGCGTGTGCCCACATCGCGGCGTCGCTGGTGCTGGTCTCGCCGCTGCCCGGAATCACTTCCTCGCCCGAGGCACCGAGCGTGGTCGAGGCGAGCAGCGAGGGGATTGCGGGCAATGGCGTCATGCCGTCGCCGGTGCCGGTGCTGCCAGCGCTGGCATTGAGCTTGGCGCCGAGCCGGTCGTAGATTTGCGACAGCGAGCGCGGCGTGCCGTTCGAGGTGTAGAACACCGAATGATTGGCGCGCGCGGCGGCGGGAAACATGCTCGCGCCCGAGCGACCGGGGTTGCTGTCCATCGCCGTCAGGAAGCTGCGCGCGCCGCCGAGACCGAGAAAATGCGCCATATAAAGGTCGGTCGAGGTCGCGTCACGGCCGAGCGAAGCCTTGATCGCGTCGCCATTGTCGCTGGCATGTTCGGCCGCCATCAGCGAGGCGGTGGCGGGGTCGTTGCGCAGCGCGAGGATCGCGCGCTTGGTGCCGGGGTCGCTGACGGTAAGCCGGCCATTGGCCCCGGCATGGATCGCATCCGCCGCCCAGCCCAGGCCATATTCGCTGCCATGCTGCTTGACGACACCCAGCCAGCTCTGCTCGACGAACTGGTACAGCCCCTGCGCGCTCGATGTGCTGGCCTTGGCGTTTGCCTTCAGCCCGCTCTCGAGCTTGGCCTGGCCGAGCAGATAGCTGAAGTCGACTCCGGTCTTCTGGCTGGCGAACGCGATCGCCGACTGGACCCGGTCGGATCCCGTCGCACTCGTGCCCGTCAGACGTGAAAGCGGATTGAACGGCATCGATCCCCGGCTGTGTTGACCTTATTCGGGCCACACGCAGCAAGGGTCGTGCCAGATTGGTTAATGCGGAACTGTGACCTCGACGGGGCTGCCGTTCATCCTTCTCCCCTTGTGGGCGTTTTGGCGCGTGACGGGTCGAAATGCTCCCCCGGAGCATTTCTCAATCATGCCGGGGGCATGATTGACCCGGCACACGACAAAACGGGTGGCGCGAAGCGCCGGATGAGGGGGAGTCCGGAACGAGACGCCCGCGTCAGTCCCCCTCACCCTTCCCATCGCTGCGCGATGGGCCCCTTCCCTCTCCCACAAGGGGAGAGGGAGTCTAAGCCCTCCCCAAATGTGTGAACCCAATAAGCCCAGGGGGAGAGGGGAAAGAAGATCATGCGTAGGCGCGCAGCCCCATGCCCGGGCGGTAGCCACCGCCGCCGATGCCGGCATCGCCGGTCAGATTTTGCAGGCGGCGGCGAACATTTGCCGCCATCAGGTTGACATAGATGCGGCAGGTCTCGTTGAGCCGGTTGGCTTCCTCGGCCAGCCCGCGCAGCTCGGGCCCGGCGGGGGCGGTGCCGAAGCCGGCGACCGCGTCGATCGCGGCAAGCTTATCCTGCGTCGCGCTTTCCAGCGCGGCGACGTCATTGGCTTTCAACGCGGCGATCTCGGCATGGAGCGCTTCGATCACGCGGATCAGGGCGTCACGCCGGGTCATGCCTGCGGCTCCTGTTCGCTGCCATGCGGGCTCCAGTCATATTTCAGCGCCAGCAGGCGGTCGGCGATCGTCGCCGGCAGGATCGGGAAGGTGCCAGAGCTGATCGCCTTCTTGATCCGCGCGACGCG
This sequence comes from Parasphingomonas halimpatiens, assembly GCF_036663795.1. NCBI lineage: Bacteria > Pseudomonadati > Pseudomonadota > Alphaproteobacteria > Sphingomonadales > Sphingomonadaceae > Parasphingomonas > Parasphingomonas halimpatiens. Next base: position 50,209 of record NZ_JAXOJP010000007.1, on the reverse strand, counting down.
GTCGAGGTCGACGGGTGCGTTCGCGGCGAGTTCGCGGGCGATGCCGCTGGCCTGGACCGCGACCTGGGTCGGTTCGTCCTGCCGCGCGATGGGCGTCGGGGCGGGTGCCGCCGACACGCGCGTCGTGGCGGCGACGAGCGCGTCGCTGCCTGTTACCCCCCGTGTCGAGATCGGATCCACCACGCCTGCACCCTTGCAGTTGTTACCGTCACCAAGAGTAACGACCGCACCGGACCGATCTTTAAGGAATTATTCGTTCCAGCCCGGGAGCGTCGCCCGGCCGCTTTCGATCGCGATCGCCTGGACCGGATTCTTCGATCCCTCGCACTTCACCAGGAAGCGCGCGCCGGGCGCGGCATCGCCCAGCGCGATGCCGTCGCGGGTGATCGAAAAGCCGTTGGTGCCGGCGGCGATCGTCACCGGATCGCCGCGCTTGATGACCGGCGCGAGCCGCGCCGGCGCCGCCGCCATGGTCGGCGCGGCGGCGGCGGGTGCCGGCGTGGGCGTCGCGCCGAGGCGCACCGGCACGAAGATCCGCCATTCGGGTTCGGTGCAGGTCACGACGACCGCGTCGCGCGCCTCGCCGCGCCACGCCAGCGAGACCATCGAACAATTGGCCAGCCGCAACCGCGTGTCGACCGGAGTGCGCGCACCGCCGGCATCGCCGGTCGCATGACCGGTAAAGGCGGCGACCGCGCGGTCGATCGCGAGCGTATCCTGATAGGGCGCGGCGGCGGTCGCCGCGGTGGCGAGCAGGGTGATCGGCAGGAGCGCGAGCAGCGGGCGGAGCATGGGTGGTTCCTTCATCGGGCGGCAATATCGGGTTGCCGGGCGGCGGAATCCTGCCGGTCGCCGACAAAGCCGATGGTGAGGGTGACGGTGCGGTGGCCGGGGCGGCCTGCGCCGAGAATATCGAGCCGCGCGGGCGGCACGACATGTGCGGCAGCAAGCGTGGCGGCGACGGCGCGGGCGCGGTCGGCGGCGAGCACCGCGCCGCTGCCGGTGACCGGGTCGACATCGCCGGGCGAGCCGTCGACCCCGCCGCTGACCTTCAGCACGACGCGCGGATCGCGCGCGACCTCGCGCGCCCAGGCGATCAGCCCGGCGGGCGACGAAGGCAGGGTGGCGGAACCGGGCGCGAAATCGAGCATCGCGGCGGCGGCAACGGGCATCGGCTCGCTCCCTACGGCGCCGGAGGGCGCGGCGGCGGCACCGAAGCCGGAACGGATGCCCTGCGCCAGCGCCTTGCCGTCGAGATGCTGGCTGGCCTGGACGAAAACGAAGAAGCCGACCAGCAACAGGCCGAGATCGGCCAGCGTCATCAGCCAGATCGGCCGGCTCGCCGGGGTTTCGGGATAGGCGTCGTCGGCGGTCATGCCGCGCCCGCCATCGGCACCAACGTCGGGCCGGTCGCGTCGATCGCGACGTGGCGCGGCTGCTCGCGCGCGGCGAGCGCGACGAGCGGCGCCTCGAGCCGCAGCCGCTGGCTCGCCTCGCTGCGGCCATGGCGCCGCAGCCGCGTGGCGACCGGCAGCGCGACGAGATTGCCGAGCAACGCGCCGTAGAGCGTGGCGAGCAACGCCACCGCCATCGCCGCACCGATCGCGCTCGGGTCCTGCATCTTCACGAACATGCCGACCAGGCCGATCAGCGTGCCGACCATCCCCATGGCCGGCGCGGTTTCGGCGGCGCCGCCCCAGACATCGGCGGCGGCGGCGTGGCGGTCGATGCGTGCACGACGGCGGGCGCGGAGCACCTCCTCGACCTCGCCGGCGGTCTTGCCGTCGACGATCATCGCGATCGCGGCGGCAACGTCGGGGTCGGCGATCACCGAGCGATCGAGCGCCATCACGCCGTGCCGTTTGGCGATGCGGGCGAGCGCGGCGATCTGTTCGATCAGCGGCGTGGCGTCGAAATCGCGCCGCCCGACGGTGCGCAGCGCCGCCAGCGCGCGGCCGACGTCGCGCAGCGGCGCGCGCAGCAGCGTGGCGAGCAGCGTGCCGCCGCCAACGATCGCCGCGGCGGCGGGGTCGAGGAACGGCGCAAGCGCCTGGGCGATTTCGGGTGCGGTGCTCATCGCCCGCCGCGTTGCAAGGGGCGGGCCAGTTGCGTTTGTCGCTCGCCAAGCACGCCGAAAGCCATCCGTCGCAACCTTCGTCCTTCCCCGGCGCAGGCCGGGGCCCAGTTGCGAGCCGCCCGTAGCTGGGCCCCGGCCTCCGCCGGGGAAGCGAAGTGGGTCGTTGCCGCACCCGGCAATTTTTGCCGCCCGACCGGCAAGACCTTGCCGCTCGCCGCCGATCATGAAGCGAATGCGGCCCCCCAGCCGGTTTGGCACGGGCTTTGCTGAGAACCTTCCGCGCAATCAGGCGCAGGAGACGGCCGATGGCCAGCGACAGTCTTTTCGGGGTTCATGGAGCCGCACTCGAGGTGCGTTCGCAGCGCATGGGCCTGCTCGCCTCGAACATCGCCAATGCGTCGACGCCGGGCTTCAAGGCGAAGGACATCGACTTCACCACCGCGCTCGCCTCGGTCGAGGCCGGCCAGGGTGACGACGGTTTCAGCGCCGCGGTCAAATATCGCGTGCCGAGCCAGCCGTCGCTCGACGGCAACACCGTCGAGCTGTCGTCGGAACAGACCGCCTTCGCCGAAAACGCCGTCGCCTATCAGACGACGCTGTCGTTCCTCAACGGGCGGATCGGCCAGATCACCCGCGCGCTGAAGGGGGAATAAGATGTCCGGCCAGCCAATGACGATCTTCCAGGTCGCGGGTCGCGCGATGTCCGCGCAGCTCGTGCGCATGAACACCACGGCCTCGAACCTTGCCAATGCCGGCGCGATCTCGTCGAGCGAGGGCAGCGCCTATCGCACGATCAAGCCGGTGTTCCGCACCCAGTTCGACCAGGCGAGCGGCATGTCGACGGTCAATGTCGAGAGCGTCGTCACGGCCGGCGAGGGCCCGACCAAGCTTTACGACCCGAGCCACCCACTCGCCGACAAGGACGGCAATGTCTGGCAGTCGGGCGTCGATGAAACCCGCGAGCTGGTCGACATGATGGAGACCTCGCGCAGTTACCAGAACAATGTCGAAGTGATGCAGACGGCCAAGTCGCTGATCCTCGACACCCTCAAATTGGGCCGCTGATCATGACCGCTTCCTCCTTCGACACGACGCTGAACAATCTCGGCATCAAGACGACGACCGGTAACAGCGCCGTCGCCAACACGTCGAGTGGGTCGACCACGCTCGGCCAGGCCGACTTTCTCAAGCTGATGACCGCGCAGTTGCAGAACCAGGACCCGTTCAACCCGGTCGACAATACCCAGATGGTCGCCCAGATGGCGCAGTTCTCGAGCGTCGCAGGCATCAGCCAGATGAACACCACGCTGTCGTCGATCGCGGCGAAGCTGACCGGCACCTCGACCAGCGACGCGCTGTCCTATGTCGGCCGCAACGTGCTGACCGAGGGTGGCACGGCCTATCCGCGCACCACCGGCGGCATCGCCGGCGCGGTCGAGCTCGACAAGGCGGCAACCGACGTCACCGTGACGATCAGCGACCAGAACGGCACGACGCTCAAGACGCTGTCGCTCGGCGCGCAACCGGCCGGGACCGTCGCCTATGACTGGGACGGCACCACCAACAGCGGCGCGGCGGCCGGCGCGGGTCCGTACAAGGTCAGCGTCGCCGCGCAGAATGGCGGCACCACCGTCACCAGCCGCGGCCTCGTCTGGGCGCCGGTCGAATCCGTCGCCAACCCCGGATCCGGTTCGCCGACGCTCTCGGTCACCGGACTCGGCCCGATCGCCGTCAGCGCCGTTCGCCAGATCGGCTGATCTTACAAACCCCCCAACAGGAGTAGCCCCTCATGTCCTTCTATACCTCGCTCAGCGGCCTCCAGGCGGCCCAGACCGAAATGTCGACCGTGTCGCACAATCTGGCGAACGTCTCGACCAACGGCTTCAAGAAGAGCCGCACCGACTTCGCCGACGTCATCGCGTCGAGCCTCGCCGCCGACCCGACCAAGGCGGTCGGCTCGGGCGTCGTGGTCAAGGCCAACCGCCAGCAGTTCACCGAGGGCAATCTCAAGACCACGGGCTCCTCGCTCGATCTCGCCGTCACCGGCGACGGCTTCTTCGCGGTCAAGACCAACGGCGCCAATTCGGCGGTCGCCTATACCCGCAACGGCAGCTTCCAGGTCGATCCGACAACGCATTATGTCGTCGATGCGCAGGGCAGCGTGCTGCAGGTCTATCCGGTCGATGCCAATGGCAATGCCACCGCGACCGGCGCCGACGGCATGGTCGGGCTCAAGCTGCCCGAGACCAGCGGCATTCCGGTCGCCACCTCCAAGGTCGCGCTCGGCGTCAACCTGTCGACCGGCGCGACCGCGCCCGCCACCGCCTTCGACCCGGCCAATCCGACGACCTACAACAACTCGGCCAGCACGACGATCTACGACTCGGCGGGCAAGGCGATGACGATGACCAACTATTTCGTCCGCGACACCGCCGCGAACAGCTGGTCGGTCTATTCCTATGTCGGCGACCAGCAATTGAAGGTCGGCGGTTCGACCGCGCCGACCAACGTCACGCTCGATGCGAGCGGCGCAATCACCGCGCCGACCGCGCCGGTCACCTATGACAGCTTCACCCCGACGACCGGCGGTGCGCCCCAGGTCGTCGCGCTCGATCTCGCCGGTTCGACCTCGCATTCGACAACCTTCTCGGTTGCCTCGCGCAGCCAGGACGGCAAGTCGGTCGGCGAACTCGCCGGTGTGACGGTCGACGAATCGGGCGTGATCAAGGCCAATTTCTCGAACGGCGACACCACCGCGCTGGGCAAGGTCGCGCTGGCCAATTTCGCCAACCCGACCGGCCTGCGCCAGCTCGGCAACAGCTATTGGTCGGCCAGCGGTATTTCCGGCCAGGCGACGCTGGGCAGCGCCAACGAGAATGGCTTCGGCTCGCTGATGTCGGGCACGATCGAGGGCTCCAACGTCGATATCACCGAGGAGCTGGTTAATCTCATCGCGGCGCAGCGCAACTTCCAGGCGAATGCCAAGGCGCTCGATACCGCGAACCAGATTTCGCAGACCATCTTCAACATCGGCCACTGAGCCAGGGCGCGCGTCGGAGCATCTGAATGGACAAGCTGGTCTATACCGCGGCGACAGGCCTCAAGGCGCATCTCGCGTCGCAGGCCGCGATCGCCAACAACATGGCGAACGCCTCGACGATCGGCTTTCGCGCCGACCGCGTGGTGTTCACCAGGTTGCAGGTCAACGGCCAGGGCCTCGACACGCGCACGCCGGCGTCCGAGGAGGTGGTCGATGCCGATCGTCGCCCCGGCGCGATCATGCAAACCGGCCGCCCGCTCGACGTTGCCGTGACCGGCGATTCGTGGATGGCGGTGCAGGCGACCGACGGGACCGAAGCCTATACGCGGCGCGGCGATCTCCAGATCGCGCCGACGGGCGTGTTGGAAACCGGTGACGGTTTCCCGGTGATGGGGTCGGGGGGCCCCATCACCGTGCCGCCCGCCTCAAGCGTCGCGGTCTCGTCCGACGGTTCGATTTCGATCGTGCCGATCGGCGGCGACGGCAAGGCGCAGATCGTCGGCAAGCTCAAGCTGGCCAGCGTCAAGGGTTCGGACACGGTCAAGGGGCTCGACAACCTGCTCCACGTCCGCGGCGGCGGCGTGCTGCCCGAGGATCTCGACGCCAAGGTCGAGAGCGGGGCGCTCGAAGGCTCCAACGTCAACATGACCCAGGCGCTGGTCGACATGATCGAGAACCAGCGCTCGTACGAGGTCCAGGCGAACCTGATGAAGGAAGCCAAGACCATGGACGAAAGCGCCGCATCGCTGATGCGCGTGCAACAGGCATAAGGAAGAAAAGCGATGACCAGCGCAGCCATGCATATCGCGCGGACCGGGCTCGACGCCCAGGACATGCGCATGCGCGTGATTTCGAACAACCTCGCGAACGTCAACACGACGGGCTACAAGCGCGATCGCGCGGCGTTCGAAACGCTGGCCTATCAGACGATCACCGCACCGGGCGCGCCGAGCACGGCCGAAAGCAAATACGCCACCGGGCTCAACCTCGGCACCGGCGTGCGCATCCAGGGCACCGCGCGGATCGACACGCAGGGATCGATGCAGACGACGGGCAATTCGCTCGACCTCGCGCTCGACGGCGGCGGCTATTTCCAGGTCCAGCTGCCGGGGGGGCAACTGGGCTATACGCGGGCGGGCAATTTCTCGCGCTCGCCCGAAGGCCTGCTGGTGACGTCGGAGGGCTATCAGGTCCAGCCCGGCATCACCGTGCCTGAGGGCGCGACGAGCATCACGATCGGCACCGACGGCACCGTCTCGGCGCAGGTCGCCGGACAGAATGCCCCGACGCAGATCGGCCAGATCCAGGTCGCGAATTTCCCCAACACAGCGGGGTTGCAGTCGACCGGCGACAATTATCTCGTCGAGACCGCCTCGTCGGGCGCGGCCAGCCTCGGCATTGCCGGGCAGGACGGGCGCGGCAACATCCGCCAGGGGATGCTCGAATCGTCCAACGTCAACGTCGTCGAGGAGCTGGTCGACATGATCGAATGCCAGCGCGCCTATGAGGTCAACTCGAAGATGATCTCGGCGACCGACGACATGCTCAAATATGTCAACCAGAACCTCTGAGGTGCGCGTGAACCACAACTACCTCATCGGCCTGACCGCCCTCGCCTTGCTTGCTGGCGCCACCGCGCCGCGCGCCGCCGAGGCGCGCCTGTTCGGCAAGAAGGCGCCGCCGGTCGATTTTTCGGCCGCACAGCCGGCGCCGGTCGCGCCGCCGGCGATCGCCAATGGTTCGATCTTCCAGGCCGAGGCCGGCTATGCCGCGCTCTACGAAGGCTCGCGCGCGCGCCGCGTCGGCGATCCGCTGACCATCGTGCTGGTCGAAAGGACCGCCGCGTCGAAGTCGGCCAGCTCCAATCTCGATTCGGGCGGTGGCCTCAGCATCACGCCGCCGACCACCGGTATCGCGTCGCTGTTCAAGCAGACCGACGCCTCGGCGAGCACGACGCGCAACTTCAAGGGCACCGGCGCGACCGACCAGGCCAATTCGCTGACCGGCGAAGTCAGCGTGACCGTCGCGCAGGTCTTTCCCAACGGCACGATGCTCGTCCAGGGGCAGAAGCGCGTCACGCTCAACCGCGGCGACGAGTTCGTCCAGATCCGCGGCCTGATCCGCGTCGCCGATATCGATGCCGACAATCGCGTCGCCTCGACCCGCGTCGCCGATGCGCAGATTGCCTATACCGGCAAGGGCGACGTCGCCCGCGCCAGCCGCCAGGGCTGGCTCGGTCGCTTCTTCTCCGTCGTGAGTCCCTTCTGATGAAAGTGTCCGCGATGTCGCGTTTCCTCGCCGCTTTTTGTTGCGCTGCGCTGGGCCGCCGCACCAGCCCGTTCCCCCACCCGGCCTCCCATCGAGGATACCGTGTGGGCGGCCGGGTGGGGGAGCGGGCTGGTGCGGCTCTTCTTGCCGTGGCGACGATCTTCCTCGTCGCCACGCCAGCGAACGCCGATCGCATCAAGGATCTCGGCGGCTTTCAGGGCATCCGCTCGAACCAGCTGACCGGCTATGGCATCGTCGTCGGCCTGCCCGGCACGGGCGACGACAATCTCGAATATACCATCCAGTCGATGAAGGCGGTCGCCTCGCGCTTCGGCCTGCAGCTGCCGTCGAGCGTCAATCCGGGGCTGAAGAACGCCGCGGTGGTGATGATCACCGCCGACCTGCCGGCCTTTGCCAAGCCGGGCCAGAAGCTCGACATCACCGTCGCCTCGATGGGCAAAGCCAAGTCCTTGCGCGGCGGCGCGCTGATCATGACGCCGCTGATGGGCGCCGACGGCCAGATCTACGCCATGGCGCAGGGCAATCTCGCGGTCGGCGGGCTCGGCGCCGAGGGCAAGGACGGCTCGCAGATCGTCGTCAACATTCCCTCGGCCGGCCGCATCCCCGAGGGCGCGACGGTCGAGCGCGCGGTCGCCACCGGTTTCGAAACGACGCCGGTGCTGACCTTCAACCTCGCGCATGCCGATTTCACCACCGCGCAGAATGTCGCGGCGGCGATCAACACCCGGCTCGGTGCCGGCACCGCCGACGCGGTCGATGGCGTGTCGGTATCGGTGCGCGCGCCGCAGGGTGCCGATGTCCGCGCCACGCTGATGAGCGAGATCGAGAATCTCGACGTCGTCGCGGCCGAGCCGCCGGCGCGCGTCATCGTCAATGCCCGCACGGGCACCGTCGTGATCAACGCGGCGGTGCGCGTCAGCCCCGCCGCGGTGACCCATGGCAAGCTGACCGTACGGATCGACGAGACCCAGCATATCAGCCAGCCGGCGCCGTTCAGCCAGGGCCAGACCGCGACCGAACAGAAATCGGGCGTCGGGGTCGATGAGGAGCATCGCCCGATGTTCCTGCTGTCGCCCGGCCCCAGGCTCGCCGACATCGTCAAGGCGGTCAACGCGATCGGCGCCTCGCCGGCCGACCTCGTCGCCATTCTCGAGGCGCTCAAGGAAGCTGGCGCGCTCAAGGCCGAGTTGATCGTACTGTGAGCGATCTTCCCAACCTTCCCGCCATCGCGGCACCGACCAGCGGTATCGGTCTCGATACCAGCCGGCTGACCTCGCGCGCCAACCTCGACAAGGCCGGCAAGCAGTTCGAGGCGGTGTTCAACGGCATGATGCTCAAGTCGATGCGCCAGGCCAAGCTCGCCGAGGACGATCTGTTCGGCTCCAAGGCGCTCGACACCTTTCGCGAGATGCAGGACCAGAAGCTGTCGCAGAGCATGGCGGAACACGCCCCGCTCGGCATCGGCAAGGCGATGACCGACTTCCTCGCCAAGTCACAGGCGTCGCTGCAGCCCGCCAGCGAAAGCGGTAGCGCCACGCCATGAGCGACATGATGAGCATCGGCGCCAGTGGCGTTCGCGCGTATCAGACCGCGCTGACCACGGTGTCGGAGAACATCGCCAATACCAGCACGCCGGGCTACACCCGGCGCAGCACCGACGTGCGCGAGCTCGCCGCGCCGAGCAGCTTTGCCAACAACCGCGACATCGCCGCCGGCAACGGCATCATCGCCACCGGCATCACCCGCGCCGCCGACCAGTTCCGCGCGGCCGACGTGCGTAGCGCCAGCGCCGATCTGGCGCGCAGCGAGACCGGCATCGACTGGCTCGGCCGCATCCAGAGCGCGCTGACCGGCAACCAGCTCGGCGACCGGCTGACCGCCTTCTTCACCTCGGCCAATGCCGTCGCCGCCGACCCGAGCGCGACGACGCCGCGCAGCGCGATGCTCGAAGCCGCCACCTCGGTGGCGAATGCCTTCACGGCCACCGGCAAGGCGCTCGACAATGTCGCGGCGACGCTGGACGGCACCGCCGACAACGCCACCGCCACGCTCGACGCGCTGGGCACCGCGCTGGCCAAGGTCAATGACGGGCTGAGCCGCAGCGCCGAGGGCAGCAGCGCGCGCGCCAACCTGCTCGACCAGCGCGACCAGCTGCTCGAACAGATGAGCGCGATCACCGACGTCAACGTCTCCAACGATGATGTCGGGCGTTCGACGGTACGGCTCGGCGGCGCCACCGGCCCGGTGCTGGTCGGCGGCACCGAGGCCGGCAACGTCACCTATGTGCGCAGCGACAGCGGGGCGGTGTCGTTCGCGGTCCACCGCGCGGGCAATGTCGCCGGCTTCTCGCCGACCGGCGGGGCGCTCGCCGGGATTGCCGATGCGGCTGCGCGGATCGCTGGCGCGCGCGACCAGACCAATGCCACGGCGACCGATTTCGCCAGCGGCGTCAATGCGGTGCAGGCGCAGGGGCGCGATCTCGACGGCAATCCGGGCGCGGCGATGTTCGCTGCCGGCGCGACGCCGAGCGACCTCACCCTGGCGTTGAGCGATCCACGCGGCATTGCCGCGGCGGCGGTCGGTGGCGGCCCGCGCGATAACAGCAACCTTGCCAATTTCGCCACGCTGCGCAGCAGCGGCGGATTCGAGGCGAGCACCACCGCGCTGATTTCCGACAATGCCGCAACGCTCGCCGCGCGGCAGCAGGTCGCCGACGCACAGTCGGCGATTCGCGACGGTGCGGTCAGCGCGCGCGATTCGGTGTCGGGGGTCAATCTCGACAGCGAGGCGGTCGATCTGATGCGCTTCCAGCAGGCCTATTCGGCGTCAAGTCGCGTCATCCAGGTGGCACGCGAAACGCTCCAGTCCATCCTCGATATCCGGTGAGCATGATGCAGGTCAGTACCAGCCACTTCTACGACAGCACGACGACGCTGATGCAGCAGCTGTCGAAGCAGGCCGACACGCTCAACACGCAGATCGCGACGACCAAGAAGATCTCAAAGCCGTCGGACGACGTCGTCGCCTATCAGCGGCTTACCGCGATCAAGCAGGCCAATGCCGACGATGCCAGCTATACCAGCAACATCTCACTGGCGTCGTCGCTGCTGCAACAGACGGACACCTCGCTCGGCACTGCCGAAACCCAGCTCCAGCGCGCGGCCGAACTGGCCGTGCAGGCCAATAGCGGGACGCTCAACGACACCGATCGCACCGCGATCGCGACCGAATTGCGCGGCATTCGCGACCAGCTCGTCACGCTCGCCAACACCAAGGATGCGCGCGGCCAGCCGCTGTTCGCCGCAGCCACCGGCGACAGCGCGGTGACACAGGCGGCGGACGGTTCGGTGACCTTCACCGGCACCGGCACGCCGGCCAGCATCCCGATCGGCGACGGCGTGACCGTCCAGCCGACCGAAAGCGCGGCGCGCGTGTTCGGCGGCGTGACGCTGGCGGACGGCAGCACCACCGATGTGTTCGCCGCGCTCAACACCATGATCGGCGCACTCGACTCGAACAATCTCTCGGCCGTGTCGAGCGCCGGCGACGGCGTACAGGCGGCGCTGACGCAGGTCGGCACGATGCGCGCGTCGCTCGGCGCGCGCGCGACGCGGGTCGATCTCCAGCAGACCAGCGTCAAGGATGCCGCGACGGCGCGCGAGACCGACCGCAGCGCGCTCGAGGACACCGACGTCACCGCCGCAATCACCGATCTGCAGAAGACGATGACCGTGTTGCAGGCGACCCAGGCGAGCTTCACCAAGCTCAGTTCGCTCTCGCTGTTCAATTATCTCAAATAGTCGCAACCGCGCCGGGTTCGGTTAACCGATTGGCGAGGAAATCAGGTTAACCGAAGATGATGTAGGTCGTTTCCCCTAAGGGGCGGCCGCACCAAGGGGGTTTCTAGCCAGCATGTTTCCGGTCATCGGCCTCGTTGTCCTCCTCGTCATGGTGTTCGGCGGCTTCGTCATCACCGGTGGAGCGATCGGTCCGGTCGCCGAGGCGATCCCGCATGAGATGCTGATCATCGGCGGCGCTGCCGCCGGCGCGCTGATCATCGGCAATTCGATGAAGGAGCTGAAGGCGCTGGGCGGCAGCTTCGGCAAGATCTTCAAGGGCCCGAAATACGCCAAGCAGGACTATCTCGACGTCATCTTCCTGGTGTCGAAGCTGATGAAGATGCTGCGTACCGAGGGTCCGATCGCGCTCGAGCCGCATGTCGAGGACCCGAAGTCCTCCGCGCTGTTCGCCGAATATCCCCGGCTGCTCGCCGACCACACGCTGATCAACCTGATCGCCGACACGCTGCGCCTCGTCGTGGTGTCCTCGGGCACGCTCGACGTGCACGCGGTGGAAGAGGTCATGGACAACATGATCAAGACCCATCACCACGAGGTCGAGGGCCCGCACGGCACGATGACCAGCCTGGCCGACGCGCTGCCCGCTTTGGGCATCGTCGCGGCCGTGCTCGGCGTCGTCAAGACGATGGGCTCGATCGACAAGCCGCCGGCGATCCTCGGCGCGATGATCGGCTCGGCGCTGGTCGGCACCTTCATGGGCGTGCTGCTGGCGTACGGCATGGTCGCGCCGCTCGCCTCGCGCCTCAAGCAGGTGATCGACGCCGACGCCGCGATCTACCATGTCGTCAAGCAGATCATCATCGCCTCGCTGCACGGCCACCCGCAGCCGCTCGTCATCGAGGCGGCACGTTCGGGCATCGCGCACAACAACCAGCCCAACTTCTCCGAGGTCTTCGACGGCCTCCGGGGGCGTTGATGTCTATTGTTTCGACTCGTGTCTGTTTAGCCCCTCCCCTTCAGGGGAGGGGTTGGGGTGGGGGCTATCCCCATACGCAGCGTTTGCGGCACGCCCCCACCCCCAACCCCTCCCCTGAAGGGGAGGGGCGAGAAAATTGGCTTCCGTCACGCTTATCCGAGGCGGCCTGACGCATGGCTGCCCGCGCGCCTCACGGCAACAACCAGCCGCCCAAGATCATCTACAAGAAGATCTATGTCGAAGGGCATGGCGGCCACCATGGCGGCGCCTGGAAGGTCGCCTATGCCGATTTCGTCACCGCGATGATGGCGTTCTTCCTGCTGATGTGGCTGCTGGGTGCGACCAACGAGAAGCAGCGCAAGGCGCTGGCCGACTATTTCGCGCCGACGCTGGTTCAGATGAAGGAGAACAGCGCCGGCTCGAACGGCATGTTCGGTGGCGAGTCGATCACCGACAAGGACAATTATCCGCACAAGGCGCAGCAGACCGGCACCCGGTCGATGACCATCCCGGCGGATTCGACCGGCGGCAACCAGGTCGGCACCGGGCAGAAGGGCAGTCTCAAGGACAAGGCCACGCTGACCGGCGAGGACCAGCGCAATTTCGAGAAGATGCATCGCAAGGTCACCGACGCGATGGCGTCGAACCCCAAGCTTTCGAAGCTATTGTCGCATGTGCGCTATGTCCGCACGCGCGACGGCCTGCGCATCGATCTGCTCGACGATGCCGATTATTCGATGTTCGGGCTCGGCACGACGCAGCTCGATCCGCAGGCATCGACGCTGATCGGGCTGATCGCGGAGTCGATCAAGGGCACCGACAACCCGATCATGATCCGCGGCCATACCGACGCGCTAGGCTATGGCGATCCGCTGGCGATGAACAACTGGATGCTGTCGTCGGGCCGCTCCGAGGCGACGCGCCGCCGGCTGGCCGAAGGCGGCATTCCCGAAGCGCGCTTCTACCGCATCGAGGGTGTCGCCGACCGCGAGCCGCTGATCGTCGCCAAGCCGACCGATCCGCGCAACCGGCGTGTCGCGATCACGCTGCTCTATCGCGCCGGCGCCTTCGGCCAATAACGCGCCTGCCGGCGCAGCCCGACCCGGCATAATTATGTCAGGGGTCCGTGGTTGATCGAAAGGGGCGGTTGTCGGCGGTGCGTTGGCTCCCTAGCTAGGCCTTGTGAGCAAGGCCGCCGTCACCGCCCGAATCGCCGACGGTGTCGCCGCGATCCCGGCCGACCAGTGGGATGCCTGCGCCGGCGCGGACAATCCGTTCCTGAGCCACGCCTTTCTGTCGATCCTCGAAAGCTCGGGCAGTGCCACCGCGCGCACCGGCTGGCAGCCGATCCCGATCGTCATCGACGGCGCCGATGGCCGACCTGCCGCGATCGCGCCGGCCTATGCCAAGAGCCACAGCCAGGGCGAATATGTCTTCGACCATGGCTGGGCCGATGCCTGGGAGCGGGCCGGCGGGCGCTATTATCCCAAGCTGCAGATTGCGGTGCCCTTCACCCCCGTGCCGGGGCCGCGGTTGTTGCTGCGCGATGCGGCGCTCGCCCCCGCGCTGATCGCCGCGATCGAGGCGGTGACCGACCAGCACAAGCTTTCCTCCGCGCACGCCACCTTCGTGTCGCCCGAGCAACTGCCGCTGTTCGAGGCGGCCGGGTGGCTGATCCGCGAAGGCACGCAGTTTCACTGGCAGAATCAAGGCTATGCCGGGTTCGAAGATTTCCTCGCCGCGCTGGCCAGCCGCAAGCGCAAGGCGATTCGCAAGGAACGCGCCACCGCAGTGGAGGGGCTGACGATCCGCCATCTGACCGGCGGCGAGATCGGCGAGCCCGAATGGGACGCCTTCTGGCATTTCTACCAGGACACCGGCGCGCGCAAATGGGGCACGCCCTATCTGAAGCGCGGCTTCTTCTCGCAGCTCGGCGCAACGATGGGCGAGCGGGTGCTACTGATCCTCGCCGAGCGCGACGGCGTGCCGATTGCCGGCGCGCTCAACCTGATCGGCGCCGACACGCTCTATGGCCGCTATTGGGGCTGCGCCGAGGAGGTGCCGTTCCTCCATTTCGAGCTATGCTATTACCAGGCGATCGACGCCGCGATCGCGCGCGGCCTGAAGACGGTCGAGGCGGGCGCGCAAGGCGAGCATAAGCTCGCACGCGGCTATGTGCCCGTGCCGACCTGGTCGGCGCATTACATTCCCGACCCGGCGTTCCGCCGCGCCGTCGGCGATTTCCTGTTGCACGAACGTGCCGCGGTCGAATCCGACCAGCGCTATCTCGGCGAGCTGACCCCGTTCAAGGCTGGCGAACCGTCGGCGTAGGGCGCGGCACGGGCCGCATCCGGCGCGGCGGCAGGATCTCCGAATCGGGCACATTGGGGCCCGGCCTACTGTGGTCGACACGGTACAGCACCATCGGCCCGTCGCGATACGCCTCGACCAGCCCGGCGTTGAACTTGGCATCATAGACCGGCGGGTTGATCATCCACACATAGTCGAACGCGTCGCGCGGCAGGCGGGCGAGCGAGGCCTGGATCGTCCACCACCATTCGCCATGACACCAGCGATCGGTGACGATCTGCGACGGGTCGTGCGCGAAGCGCTTGGCGATCGGATAATGGGTGGTCAGCGTCTGCGCGCCGGCCATCGACCACTGATCGTTCGCGAAGATCATCTTGCGTTCGAGCGCGATACCCGGAATGTGCTCGAGCCGCGAATAAGCCCAGTCGTCGCGGCAGTTGCGCCCGACGAACGTCACCATCCGCGCGCCCTGCGGGACATGGTCGATCACCGCGAAGGCGCGGTCATAGCTGTCGCTGTACATCACGAAGCTGGCCGTGGTGCTGACGATGCGGACGAGAAAGAACGCCATGCCGAGCGCGGCGAGCGTCGCGGCGTGGCGGATCGACAGGCCCTTGCGCGGGCGCAGCGCGATCACCGCGATCGCCACCATGAACGGCGCGAGCCGCATATCGGCATAGGCCGAGCCGAACACGATGCGCGGCAACAGGATGAAGACGGTCAGCAGGAACAGCGCCGACAGGCCGAGATTGCGCGAATATTCGATCGCCGGATCGCGAAAACCCTTGAACAGGATCAGGAACAGCACCGCCGTCGAGGCGATGTCGAGCAGCGCCCAGCGGTCGCGCAGCACCATCGTTACCCACATGATCTTGGCCTGCCAGTCGAACCAGTCGGCGGTCTGGCCGGTGACATGGTCGCCGCTGCGCCACAGGATCATCAGCAGCATCGGGATGGCGAGCGGCACGCAGCCCAGCCCGGCGCGCACCCAGGCGTTGAACCAGCGATGCCCGGCATCATGCTGGCGGACCATCTCGGCGGAAAAGGCCAGCACGCCGAGCACGCCCCAGCCGAAGGTGTGACACAGCCACAACAGGCACGAGATCGGCAGGAAGATACCGGCACGCAGCTTCAGGTGACCCGTCCGGGCCAGCCGCAGCCACAGTGCGAACAGGTTGAGCGCGAGGCCCATCGACAGCGCGAAGTTCACGAAGCCGAAATGGAACGGATAGCAATAGGCCAGCGGCAGCGCGAACAGCGCGGTCGCCGGGATGCGGCCATGCACCTCGCGCGAGATCCACAACAGGCCCGAGACGATCAGCGGCGGGATCGACATGACGATCAGCTTCACCGCCAGCTCGAGCCCGAAGACCTTGGCGAGCGGAATGACCAGCAGATCGATGCCGAGATTGCCGATCAGCGACCAGCGGAAATCATACCAATTGGCCAGCCAGGCATTATCGGCCAGCGCGAGCTGCACGCGGTAGCGGCCCATATGTCCGGGCAGATCGACCAGCGGCGGGATGGTCGGCCACAGCAGCGGCACCACCGCAAGCGCCGTGCACAACAGCACGAACCAGCGTGTCTGCCACCAGTGCAGCCTGTTGTCGTCCCCCTGCATCCGACCGCCTTACCGCGCGGATGCGCAATCGAACAAGCGTGCTTCGCTGCGGCCCGTCGCGAAAGCGTGGTTATCGGGCATGCGGCGGGTCGATCACGCGCCATGTCAGCACCGGCGACCCGGCGATCGGCACGGGCTGAAGCCAGTCGAAACGCGTGCCGCGCTCGAGCTGCGCCCACAGGCCGTTGGGGCTGATTGCCTTGTACATGTCGGTCTCGTTGACCCCCGGGCAGGCCGCGACCCAGGTCGCGTGGCTGCGCAGGATCGCGGCACGCGCCGCTGCGGGGTCGGCCATGAAGGTGGCGATGACGAGATGGATCGCGCGGTCGTTGCGGTGATAGCCCGCGCCGATCGCGCTGAGATTGGTGGTGGCAAGAATCTCGGGCGACACGTCGAGCGGCGCGAACACCCGGCCCGATCCCAGCGCGGCGAGCGCCGCGACCTCATGGCCCTGGTGGCACGGCGCGACCGTCGCCACCTGCGGCCCCGCCTTTGCCGCCGGCGTGCCGACGGGCAAGCCGAGCAGGATCGTCGCCATCAGCCCCGGCGCGGCGAGCGCGAACGCCCCCGCCGTCGCTGCCGTGCGCGGCAGGATCGGGCCGATCCGCCGCGCGCGCACCAGCAACGCATGGAGCAGCCAGGCACCGCCGGGGATCGCCAGCGCATTGGCGGTCGCCCCGGCGCGCATCACCATCACCGAGAGCAGAAATCCGGCCAGCGCCACGCCGAGCAGCATCAGCCAGCGGCCGCGCGCTTCACCCTGTGCCTCGCGCGTCGCCAGCACCGTGCCGACCAGCCCGAAGATCGGAAAGCCGATCGTGGCGATCGCCCAGACCGGGACCTGTTCCCACACCGGCATGCCTTCGGAAACCTTTTCGTACCAGAAGGTCCGCACCAGCGGGTCAAGCCGCGCGAATGGTCCGTGCAGGCAATCGGGCGCGATCAGCACCAGCGTCGCGCCGACGCCGCCCGCCGCGGCGGCGAGCGCACCGATCCGTAGCGCGGGCGATGTACGGCCGGCAAGCAGCGCGGCCAGCGTCATACCCAGCGCCGCTGCGCCGAGCGCGATGATCCAGGCGGGCGACATCGCATCGCAGGCCGGGGCGAACATGCCGGGCCCCCGCGTTGCGACATGAAGCAGCACCGCGCCCGCGCACCATCCCCAGATCGCGGCGAGCATCTGGTCGCGCCGGGCCGGCTCGATCGCCCAGGCCAGCGCGGCCATGCCCATGATCGCGGCGGCGATCGGCATGCCCTCCATCGAGATCGTCACCAGCACCGCCAGCGACAGCCCGAGCAGGGCGCCGCTGCGCCGTGTCGGCTTGTCGAGAAGCGCAAGGACGGCAGCGAGCGCGAAGGTCACCTGCCAGCCATGGTGATCGATGCGCATCGGCCGCAACTGATAGATCAGCGGCACCGACAGCGGCGCGAGCATCACGGCGGTGCGCGCGCGATCGGTATCGAGCAGCCGGCGCGTGATGATCGCGGCGAGCGCCATCACCGAAAGCAAGGTGAGCAACGGCACGACGACCATCGCGACGCGTGTCGCGATGGCGGTGCCGAACAGCGGCTGCAGCGGGCCGATCACCAGCGCGAGCGGCAGGTCGACGAGCCGCGACCAGTGCATGGCGAAATCGCCATTGTTGAAGCGGTGCTGGCCGACGTCCCACCAGCTCTGCCCGGCGAGCAGGTCGCGCACCTGGTTGAGCCGCATCGCATCGTCGGGATCGGGGAACCACAGCCCGGCAATGTCGCGCGACATCGCGGCGCACAAAACGAGCGCTGCGATCGCCCAGCCGATCGCGATGGCCGGCCAGAGCGCCGGCTGCTTCACGCCGCCTTCAGCTTGCGCGGTACCAGCCGCTCCGATGCGAGTGCTGCCTGCTGGCCCTCGTCGCCGGCCTCATGATATTCGGCGTCCTCGTTGACTGCCCAGATGTCGTAGACGCGCGCGCCGGCGACGATGTTGCGCACCGTCAGCATCGCGGTCATCATCGCATGGTCCTGGTTGTTGTAGCGGTGCATGCCGTTGCGCCCGACCAGATGCAGCGTCGGATAACTTGCCTCGAGCTCGGCGCGCATCGCCTCGACATTGTCGCGATATTCGTCGTCATAGACCGGATAGGCCTTTTCCTGCCGCACGACGCGGCCACCGACCACCGTCTTGGGATCGGCGAGACCGAGCGTCGCCAGCTCCTGCGTCGCCAGCGCGATCAGGTCGTCATCGGAGGAAGACCACAGGCCGTCACCCTCGAAGCAGAAATATTCGAGGCCGACACAGGCGAGGCTCGCATCGGGCACCATCTCGGGCGACCAGCTGCGGAAATTCTGCACGCGGCCGACCTGGACGCGCGGATCGTGGATGTAGATCCAGTTGTCGGGGAACAGGTCGTCGGCGCGGATCATCAGCGCGACGGTCAGGAAGTCGCGATAACCGAGGCGCAGCGCGCTCGGCAGCGTCTGCGGCAGCGGATGGATCCGCCCGGCCAGCTCGCGCATCGGCGCAGAGGAAATGACATGCGCCGCGCTGATCGCGAGCAATTCGTCGCCGCGCCGCGCCGTCATGCGCCAGCGGCCGCTCGCCTGGTCCTGCGCGATCTGGTGGAGTTCGGTGCCCATCAGCACCTTGTTGCCGCCGGCGACGACGGCATCGCGCGCGGCATCCCACATCATGCCCGGTCCCTGGCGCGGATAGCGGAAGGTCTCGAGCAGCGACTTGACCGCCATGCCGTCATTCTTGGCGCGGTGCAGGCCGAGCGAGCGCTTGAGCCCGTCGATCACCGCGCCGCCGAGGCTCAGCCCCTTGATGCGCTGTGCCGCCCAGTCGGCCGACATCTCGTCGCACGGCATGCCCCACACCTTCTCGGTATAGGTCTTGAAGAAGATCGAATAGAGCTTGTGGCCGAACTGGTTGACGACCCATTGCTCGAAGCTCTTCACCTCCTTGTGCGGAAAGAGCTTCCAGCGCGCATAGCTCGCCATGCACAAGGTCGAACGCCAGATGCCGAGGTTCATCAGCGCCTCGAAGGCGCGCAGCGGGTAGCTGTAGAATTTGCCCTCATAATAGATGCGGCTCATCCGCGGGCGCTCGATGAAATCGTCGGGCAGGATCTCGTTCCACAGGTCGACGACCTCGCGCGACTTGGAGAAGAAGCGGTGCCCGCCGATATCGAAGCGGAAGCCGTCATATTCGACCGTGCGGCTGATCCCGCCGACATAGACGGGGTCCTTCTCGATCACGGTGACCTTGTAGCCCTGCTTGGTCAGCTGATAGGCCGCCGTCAGCCCGGCCGGCCCCGCGCCGATGATCGCCACATCGACCGCTTCGTCATCGCGCATGCTCGTGTCCGTCCCCGCTTGCTGTGCGGGGCCAAGCAATGGCGGCAAACGCCTAAGCTATGGTTAAGAAAATCTGGATTTCGTGGAGTAGCAACGGCGGGCGGGAGTTCGGTAAAGCAGCGCTCACGTTGCGCCCCCAC
This sequence comes from Parasphingomonas halimpatiens, assembly GCF_036663795.1. Classification (NCBI taxonomy): domain Bacteria; kingdom Pseudomonadati; phylum Pseudomonadota; class Alphaproteobacteria; order Sphingomonadales; family Sphingomonadaceae; genus Parasphingomonas; species Parasphingomonas halimpatiens. Next base: position 30,617 of record NZ_JAXOJP010000007.1, on the reverse strand, counting down.
CCTACCCGCGCCGCCCTTTCCGTCGGCATGCAGGAGCTATTGCGCACTCACCCCAGCGCGGCGAGCTTCTCTTCGGCCTGGCGATCGAGCTCGGCGCGGCTCTTCTTTTCCGACGCGGTCTTGAGCTGGCCGCAGGCGGCATCGATGTCGCGCCCGCGCGGTGTGCGCACCGGTGCCGAGATGCCGGCCTCGAAGATGATGTCGGAGAAACGCCGCACGCGCTCGGGCGTCGAGGTGTCGTAGGGCGCCCCGGGCCAGGGGTTGAACGGGATCAGATTGACCTTGGCTGGCAGATCATAATGCTTGAGCAGCCGGACCAGCTCATGCGCCTCGGCGTCGCTGTCGTTCTTGTCCTTGAGCATGACGTACTCGAAGGTGATGCGTCGGGCATTGTTGGCGCCGGGATAATCGGCGCAGGCCTGAAGCAATTCCTCGATGCCGTATTTGCGGTTGATCGGGACGATCTCGTCGCGCACTTCCTTGGTCACGGCGTGAAGCGAGACCGCGAGGTTGACGCCGATCTCGGCCCCGGCGCGCGCCATCATCGGCACCACGCCCGAGGTCGACAGCGTGATGCGGCGCTTCGACAGCGCGAGGCCGTCGCCGTCCATCACCAGCTTCAACGCGTCGCGGACATTGTCGAAATTGTACAGCGGCTCGCCCATGCCCATCATCACGATGTTGGTGAGCATGCGGCCTTCGGGCTGGCTTGGCCATTCGCCGAGCGAGTCGCGGGCGAGCATCACCTGACCGACAATCTCGGCGACGGTCAGGTTGCGCACCAGCCGCATCGTGCCGGTGTGGCAGAAACGGCAGTTGAGCGTGCAGCCGACCTGGCTCGACACGCACAAGGTGCCGCGATCGGCGTCGGGGATGAACACCATCTCGTAATCCTGCGCGTCGTCCGAACGCAGCAGCCATTTGCGCGTGCCGTCGGTCGACACCTGCGTCTCGACCACCTGCGGTCGGCTGATCACGAAGCGCTGCTCGAGCCAGGGCTGCATGGTCTTCGAGATGTCGGTCATCAACGAGAAGTCGGTGACGCCGCGATTGTAGATCCAGTGCCACAATTGCTTGGCGCGCAGCTTGGCCTGTTTCGCCTCGAGCTGCGACGTCTCCAGCGCCATGCGCAGGTCGAGCTTGGACAGGCCGAGCAGGTCGATGCGGCCATCGGCGCGTGGCACGAAACTCCGCGGTACGGGCACGGGATCGAAATGCCCGGGAAGGGGCATGGGCGGCGCTACGGTGTCGAGCATGGTGCGGTCCATAGCGGAATCGCCGCGCATTTGCCAGCGACGCGCCGTCGACCGCCGGATCGCGGGCGGTGTCGCGCGGCGATGCTGCCATAAATATTTGATATAGTTGTCTATTATCGGTTGCAGTGACACTTATGTTGCACTGCAACAAAAGACTTGCGAGTCGTCGCCAACGCGATTATATTGCGGTGCAGCATAGAACGACAGGAGGCCGTCATGGCCAGCAAGGACCCGAAGACTGTGACGGCGAAAACGCCCGCCAAGCCCGCGGCGAAGCCCGTTGTTGCATCGGCACCGGCCAAGCCGGTCGCCAAGCCCGTCGTGGCGAAGCCTGTCGCGGAGACGCTCGTCGCTGCGCCGGCGACCTTCCCCGACACCGCCGCGCCCGCCGCGGCCAAGGTCGAGCAGGCCGTGACCGCCACCGTGGCGGCCATCAAAGAAGCCGCCGATACCGCAGTGAAGACCGTGACCAAGACGATTGAAGCAACCCCTGTGGCGGCCCCCGTGCTCGCCGCCCTCAAAAAGGAAGTGACCACCATGGAATCCACCCTGAAGACCGCCGCCGAAAAGACCCAGGCCTATGTCGCCGAAGCCAATGATCGCGCCAAGGCCGCGATGGAAAAGGGCGCCAAGATGTTCGAGGACATGAACGACTTTAACAAGGGCAATGTCGAAGCCCTGGTCGAGTCGGGCAAGATTGCCGCCAAGGGCATGGAAACGCTCGGCCAGAGCGCTGCGGACTATGCCCGCAAGTCGTTCGAGGGCGCGACCGCCACGCTGAAGAGCCTGTCGAGCGTCAAGTCGCCGACCGACTTCTTCAAGCTGCACAGCGACTATATGCGCTCGTCGTTCGACTCGATCGTCGCCGAGACCTCGAAGACCACCGAAGCGATGCTCAAGCTCGCCGGCGAGGTCGCCCAGCCGATCTCGAACCGCGTTGCGGTTGCCGTCGAGAAGGTCAAGATCGCCGCGTAACGCCATCGCGCTACGACGACCAGAAAGGAGGGCGGCGCCGGTTCGGCGTCGCCCTTTTTTGTTTATCGCACGATCTGGCGCTCTCTCCCTCTTGCCCTTGGGCCGCGACGTGCCATATTTTCGCACTCACATGATCAAGCGACCAACATCCAGCGCGCGCGCCGAACGCCTCGGCGACGACAACCAGGGCGGGGGCGACAATGAGCCGCCCGGCACCGGCCTGGGCCTCGCCACGCGCACCCGTACGCGCACCAAGCAGCCGACCCCCTATCGCGTGCTGATCCTCAACGATGATTACACGCCGATGGAGTTCGTCGTGCTGGTGCTGCAGCGCTTCTTCCGCATGAACATGGAAGAGGCGACGCGGGTGATGCTCCACGTCCACCAGAAGGGCGTCGGCGTGTGCGGCGTGTTCAGCTACGAGGTCGCCGAGACCAAGGTCAGCCAGGTGATCGACTTCGCGCGCGAGAACCAGCACCCGCTGCAATGCACGCTGGAAAAGGCCTGAGAGGAGCCGCGCATTCGGCGGCGTGACGTACGCGCCCTTGCGCGGTCCGGGCGGGGCGGTAGATACCGTCCATGGATCGTATTCTCATTCGTGGCGGCAACCGCCTGTCGGGCAAATTGCCCATTTCCGGCGCCAAGAATTCCGCGCTGACTCTCATGCCCTGCGCGCTGCTGACCGAAGAACCGGTGACGCTGCGCAACCTGCCGCGACTCGCCGATGTCGACAGCTTCGGCCATCTGCTCAACCAGCTCGGCGCGTCGACCCAGATCGAGGGCGCGCGGCCGGAGGATTTCGGCCGGGTGATGACGATCCGCGCCGGCAAGCTCACCGCGACCGAGGCGCCCTACGACATCGTGCGCAAGATGCGCGCCTCGATCCTCGTGCTCGGCCCGCTGATCGGCCGCGCCGGCGAGGCGACGGTGTCGCTGCCCGGCGGCTGCGCGATCGGCAACCGCCCGATCGATCTCCACCTCAAGGCGCTGGAGGCGATCGGCGCGAAGCTGGAAATGGCCGCCGGCTACGTCAAGGCGACTGCACCCGGCGGACGGCTGTCAGGCGGCAAATACACCTTCCCGATCGTCTCGGTCGGCGCGACCGAGAATGTCGTGATGGCGGCGGTCACCGCGAAGGGCGGCTCGATCATCGAGAATGCCGCGCGCGAACCCGAGATCGTCGATCTGTGCAATCTGCTCGTCGCGATGGGCGCGAGCATCAGCGGCATCGGCACCGAGACACTGGAGATCGAGGGCCGCGACCGGCTGCACGGCGCGACCTATCGCGTGATGCCCGACCGGATCGAGGCCGGCAGCTATGCCTGCGCGGCGGCGATCACCGGGGGTTCGCTCGAACTGGTCGGCGTGACTGCGCACGACATGCAGGCGACCGTCGCGGCGCTGATCCAGGCCGGCGTGTCGGTGACCGAGAAGAGCGGCAACCTGCTGGTCGAGGCCAATGGCAAGCTCGGCCCGCTGACGCTGTCGACCGCGCCCTATCCCGGCTTCGCCACCGACATGCAGGCGCAGTTCATGGCGATGCTGTGCAAGGCCGACGGCGCGAGCGTGCTGACCGAGACGATCTTCGAGAATCGCTACATGCACGTGCCCGAACTGGCGCGGATGGGTGCCGATATCCTCGTCCAGGGCCGCACCGCCGTGGTGCGCGGCGTCGACCGGCTGGTCGGCGCGCCAGTGATGGCGACCGACCTGCGCGCCTCGATGAGCCTGATTCTCGCCGGTCTCGCCGCCGAGGGCGAGACGCAGGTCCAGCGCGTCTATCATCTCGATCGCGGTTATGAGCGGCTCGAAGAGAAGCTCAGCGCGGTTGGCGCGGATATCGAGCGCGTCGGCGACGGGTGAGTTTTACTGCGCGTCGGTGAGCCATCCACCCGCGCGCAGGTCGGCGACCGCGCGCCGCGCGACAGGCACCGTCAGGCCATTGACGAGGCGCAACCGCATCGATCGTGCCGGCCCGTCGATTCCCGTCACCGCGGCCCGCGCCACCCACCAGGAGCGGTGGACGCGCATGCCTTCGATTCCGGTCAGTCCAGCGATGGCGCGCGCCATCGGCATGAGCAACAACTCGGCACCGAGCGGTGTGTGGACGCGGACATAATGATCCTCCATCGCGAGGCACAGGATCTCGCGGCCAAGCCGCGGCGAGAGCTGCGCCCAGATCGACGCGTCGTCGTCGGATGCCGCGTCTGCGGTGAGTGCCGCCGGTGAAGAGGGGAGTTGCAGCAGGCCCGTCCATCTGGCGTAACCGAGCACCAGCAGTTCGGCGACGAGCAAGACCTGCAGATACCAGACGAGCAGCCCGATCGGGATATGCGCCAATTCAGGCCAGAACCACAGGGCCAGCATCCGCGTCACGATCGCCTGCGGGATCGACGCAATAATGACGAGGAAGACGCCGACTATCCGTGGCGGGATTTCGCTTCGACGGGCCAGCGGCAGGATGCTCACCACCGCCGCGCCATAGACGACGACCCCGAACCACATCGACACCACCCAATAGGCGATGCGATATTCCGCACTGCCATTGAGATAGCTGCCGAACGGTCCCGCCAGGCCGAGGATGGCGCCTGCGATCGTCGCGGCGACCACCGCCCGTGCGATCGTCGCTGCTCTGCCTTTGCCTGGTGCCGCTGCCGTCATCGCTATCTGCCTATCGGGTCGACGCCGCAGCGGCAAACGCGCCCGCTTGCGAACCCGTTCGCCCATTGACGAAACGGCCCTCGCGCCGCGTCAGGCCGCCTGTCAGGCGATGGGCCTGCCACGCCAACCGGAAAGTACGCCATGATCGCTTCGCTTCGTCACCTCGCCTGTCTGCTGGCCGCGCTCGTCGTGCCGGTCGGCGCCGTCGCCGCGCCTTCCGATGCGCCGCGCAATATCGGCTTTCAGCATCTTCAGGTCGATGGCACCGAAATCGGCATCTGGTACCCGACGGATGCGCCGGCCGCGTCGCACGCGCTCGATCTCTATGCGCAGACGGTCGCGATCGACGCGCCCGTTGCGGGGAATGATCGCGCGCTGGTCGTCATCTCGCACGGCAATGGCGGCAGCTATGCCGGGCATTACGATACCGCGCTGGCGCTGGCGCAGGCCGGCTTCGTGGTCGCGTCGCTCACCCATCCCGGCGACAATTGGCGCGATCAGCGCAGCGCGCTCGATATCGCCGCGCGAACCCGCGCGATCAGCGCGCTGATCGACTATATGATCGATCGCTGGTCGGGCCATGCCGCGCTGTCACCGCGGCGCGTCGGCGCGTTCGGCTTCTCGGCGGGCGGATTGACGGTGTTGACGGCTGCCGGCGGCGTGCCCGACCTCGGTCGCCTGGGCCAACATTGCGCCGACCATCCAAACTTCTTCGACTGCACCCTGATTGCGTCGCACCGCGATGCGGTCGCGTCATTATCGGCGACGCCGGCATGGCGCGCGGATCACAGGATACGCGCCTTGGTCGTCGCGGCCCCCGCGCTCGGCTTTACCTTCGACCACGCCGGGCTCGCCACGCTGACCTTGCCGATCCAGCTATGGCGCGCAGCCGACGACCATGTCCTGCCGCAGCCTTATTATGCCGAAGCCGTGGCAAAGAACCTGCCCGCGAAGCCAGACTATCATGTCGTGCCGGGCGCCGATCATTTCGACTTCCTCGCACCGTGCAGCACCGCGCTGGCGGCGCAGGTGCCGGCGATCTGCCGCAGCGCCCCCGGCTTCGACCGCGCGGCCTTTCATGCCACCTTCAATGCGGCGGTCGTCGCGTTCTTCACCCGCAGCTTGCCGGCACACGTTCGGCGAGCGAGGTAGGTCTCGATCATATCGAATCGAGCGCCTGGGTGAAGTCGGCGATCAAGTCGTCGGCATCCTCGACGCCGATCGAGATGCGCACCAGATTATCGGTGATGCCCAGCGCCTGCTTGCGTGCCTCGGGCACCGACAGATGCGTCATCGCCGCCGGGTGGCTGGCCAGCGTCTCGGTGCCGCCGAGGCTGACCGCGAGCTTGGCGATCTTGAGCGCATCGAGAAAGGCGAAGGCCTCCTTCTCGCCACCCTTGACGATCAGCGAGAAGGTCGAGCCGGCGCCGGTGCAATGCCGGCGATAGATGTCGGCCTGGCGTTCCATGCCGGGCGTTTCCTCGAGGAAACTGAGATAACCGACGCGCTCGACCTTGGGATGCGTGCGCAGATAGGCGCAGACCTTGGCGGCATTCTCGCCGGCGCGGCTCATCCGCAACTCCAGCGTCTCGAGGCTGCGCATCAGCATCCACGCCGTATTGGGGTCGCAGATCGTGCCGATCGTGTTGCGCATCAGGCGAATGGTGTTGATATGCTCCTTCGAGCCGAGCACGCCGCCCGCCACGAGGTCGCTGTGCCCGCCGGCATATTTGGTCAGCGAATAGACCACGATCTCCGCGCCATGCTTGAGCGGCTGGAGCCAGAGCGGGCCAAGGAAAGTGTTGTCGATCGCGATCGGTGGTTTGGTCGCCGCGTTCTTGAAGATCGCGTCGCGGCTCGCCCGCACGGCCTCGATATCGACCAGCGCGTTGGTCGGGTTGGCCGGGCTTTCGAGATAGATCAGCGCGACATTGCCGCTTGCCGCCTTGGACAGCACCGCGTCGATCTCCTCGCGCGTCGCGCCGGCCGGGAAGTCGAGCCAGTGCACGCCGAAGCGGCCGAGGATGCGCGCGATCAGGGTCTCGGTCGCGGCATAGAGCGGGCCAGAATGAACGATCGTGTCGCCGGGTTTGACCATCGACAGGAACAAGGTGGCGATCGCCGACATGCCCGAGGAAAAGGCAAGCGCGTCCTCGGCGTCTTCCCAGATGCCGAGCCGGTCTTCGAGAATCTCCTGGTTCGGCCCGTTGAAGCGGCCATAGACCAGGCCCTCTGACCCGCCCGGGCGCTTGCCCGTCACGCCCTCGAAATGGCGCTTGCCGGCGGCGGCGTTGGGGAAGACGAAGGTCGAAGTGAGGAAGATCGGCGGCTTGAGCGCGCCCTCCGACAGCGTCGGGTCATAGCCATGGCCCATCATCATGGTGGAGGGCTTGAGCTTGCGCCCGCCGATCGATTCGACGCTGGCCGTGGGCTTGCCCCGCGCAGGGACGCTGGTCAGGTCGGCTTCTGTCTCGTTCTTGTTCGCCATCGGAAATACTCTGGAAAAGGGAGGATGCGCCTCCCTAACGCGCGATTGTTGCAAATGATACCATCGCCGGCGCGGGGCTCTTTCTACGAGATCGGACCGATTCGGACATGATCGTGCTTGCATCACCGCGCCGCGACGGCGAGGCTTGGCGCGCATCAATCCGGGGGGATAGACGTGCCGACCAACGCATTGCTCAACCGACTGTCCGCCATCTATGCCGGGACGGCGATTCGTTACCCGCATCTAAAGGCCGTCACGCTCGCCCAATGGCTGATCGAGAGCGGGCGCGCTACGTCGGATCTCGCGACGCGGCATTATAACTTCGCCGGCTTGAAATGGCGCCCCGAAATGGCGCTGTTCGCCACCAAGGTCATGTATCAGGCGCATGATGGGCTCGACGCCTATTGCAAGTTCGCGACGCTCGAGAGCTTCGTCTCGGGCTATTGGGCGTTTATCGGTCGCCCGCTCTATTCGGGCTGGGAAACGCATGTCGATACCGCCGAGGACTATATCCGTTTTATCGGCCCGATTTACACGCCGACGCCCGGCTATGCCGACACTATCCTCGCGCTCGTTCCCGAAGCGCAGGCGCTGCTCGACGCCTCCGCCACCGCGATGACCGAAGCCAGTGTCGGCCTCACCGATATCGGCACGATCATCCTCGATCCCGGCCATGGCGGCGACCAGAAGGTCGGCGGCAGCAGCCCGAACAATGCGGTCAGCGTGAGCGGCGTGAAGGAAAAGAAGCTCACGCTCGATTTCTGCATGATCCTGCGCGACCTGCTGCTCGCCCAGGCGGCTGCCGCGAACCAGAAGATCCAGGTCGTCCTGACGCGGACCTCCGACGTCAATGTCGGTATCGTCGATCGCGCGGCCTTTGCCGGGCGATACAAGGCCAAGGCACTCGTCTGCCTGCATTTCAACGGCATGACCGACCCGACGATCCGCGGCGCCGAAACCTATTATGCCGACGCCGCGCACGGCAATACCAACGTCCAGGCGGACATGGCCTTTGCCGCGGCGGTCCATGCCGGCTGGATCGCCGGACTGCGCGCGGTGCTGCCAGGTACGCGCGATCGTGGCCTCAAGCCCGAATCGGACTCCGGGCCGGGCGGGCTTGGCATCCTGCGCGACGCGGCGCTCGGCAACCCGCAACCGACGCGCAAGTGCCTCGGCGCCTATATCGAGGGCGAGTTCATCTCCAATCCCGGGGTGGACAAGGCATTCATCTCGGGCCCGGATGCGATCGCCAACCGGACGACCGCGCTCGCCGCGCTGGCGACCGTGCTGCGCGCGCAACTTGCCAGCCTTCCTTAGAGCCCAATGATCGCGATCTGCCGCCCATAGGTCGGCTCCCCGCGGCGCGTCGCGCGACGGAAGCTGAAGAAGCGGCTTTCATCGGCATAGGTATCGAGGCCGAGCGCGGCGATGCGCGTCACCCCGGCGATGGCGAGGCGGTGCGCGACATAGGCTTCGAGATCGAACTGGTGATGGCCGGGTTTGCCAGGCGCGAAGAAGCGTTCATTGGCGGGATCGGCAGACTCGAAGCGGCGCGCGAAGCCGTCATCGACCTCGTAACTGGCGCGGGCGATGCACGGGCCGATCGCGGCGGCGATGCGCTCGCGGCGCGCGCCGAGCCGCTCCATCGCGGCCAGCGTCGCGTCGGTGACGCCGCCGATCGCGCCCTTCCAGCCGGCATGCGCCGCGCCGACCACGCCGGCCGCGACATCGGCGAGCAGCACCGGCGCGCAGTCTGCGGTGACGATGCCCAGCGCAAGGCCGGGGCGATCGGTCACCAGCGCGTCGGCATGTGGCCGCGCCGCATCGTCCCATGGGTCGGCAACGGTCACCGCATCGGCGCTATGCACCTGGAACACGCTGACCAGCCGCCCGCCGGGCACCACCGCCGCAACCGCGCGACGGCGATTCTCGGCGATCGCCTGAGGCTCATCGTCCGAGCCGAGCCCGACATTGAGCCCGGCAACCACGCCGGTCGACACGCCGCCGCGCCGACCGAGAAAGCCGTGCGCCGTCCCGGCCAGCATCGGTGCGCGGATTACCTCGACCGCGCTGACAGCATCGGCGCTCACAGGACCAGCCGCATGATGCGATCGTCGTCGATCGTCTCGCCGACACGGAAGGCGTAGCGCCCGATCTCGCGGAAGCCGTAGCGCTCGTAGAAGCGGTGCGCGCGGTGATTGTCGACATAGACGCTGAGGATGATCTCCTTCGCGCCATGGCTGCGGGCATGCTCGAGCGACCAGTCCATCAGCACCGGCGCGACGCCTTCGCCCTGCCACGGGGCGAGGACGTAGAATTGATAGAGTTCGATCGCGTCGGGCCGCCATTCGCCGGGGAAGGTCACCGGACCCATCTTGACGAAGCCGATGATCTCGTCGTCGGCCAAGGCAAGCCGCACCGCGAAATCGGGGTCGGACAGCTGCGACGGCAGGCCGTTCGCCCCGAACGCCTCGTCGAGGAACGCGGCGAGATCGGACTGGCGATAGAGCGTGCCGAACGTCTCGGTGAACGAGCGCCGCGCCATCGCGGCGAGCGCCGGCCCGTCGATCGTGCGGGCATCGCGATAATAGATAGTCATGCAAACCCCGCGGGAATGGGCCAGTCGGGCGCGGTCAGCGCCAGCGCGCGGAACAGATGCCCCATCGCGTCCTCGCCGACCAGCCGGTTGCGATCGGCAAGGATCGCCGCGGCACGATCCGACGCGTCGGCGGCGAGTGCGCTGGCGCGTGCGTCGATCCCCAGCGCGCCGAGCAGGTCGCGCTGGCTGACCGTGCCATAAGGCACCGCGCCCTCGAGTCCGGCAGCGGCGGCGAGCGTCGCGAAATCGACATGCGCGGTCAGGTCCTGCTCGCCCGGCGCGTCGAAGGGGTTGGCATAGCCATGGCCGCGCACCGCCTGCAGCGTTTCGCCGAGCGCCGGTCCTTCATAGCCATAATCGATCGCCAGCAGCGCGCCGCCCTGCGCGACGATGCGCCGCGCCAGCGCACGACAGGTCGCGACGCCGGCGGGGCTGGTCTCGATGATCGCGCCCGGCGGTGCGTTGCGCAGGCTCGGCGGGATGACATTGTCGGGCACCGGCTTGCCGGGGATCGGCAGGAACAGCACGTCCTGGCACGCGACCAGCCGCTCGTGCCAGCCCTCGCCCCAACGCAGCAATTGCCGGATCGGCAGCGCGTCGAAGAATTCGTTGGCGATCACGATCAGCGCGCGGTCGTCGGGCAGCGTCGTGACGTCGTCATGCCAGCGCGCCGCCGGCACGCGCTCGGCCTGCGCGGCACGCAGCACCGGGCTGGTCTCGACGAAATGCACTGGCGGGGTCAGGCCCGCCTTGGCCATCGCGCGGAGCGCATCAGCCGCCAGCGTGCCGCGCCCCGGGCCGAGTTCGACCCAGGCGATGTCGGGCCGCCCGGCGCGGTCCCACAGATCGGCGCACCACAGCCCGATCAGCTCGCCGAACATCTGGCTGATCTCCGGCGCGGTGACGAAATCGCCGCCCGCCCCCAGCGGATCGCGCGTCGCATAATAATGCGCATTGGCGGCGGCCATGAACTGCGCGATCGGGATCGGCCCGGCGAGCGTGATCGCGCGGGCCAGTCGGTCGGCCAGGGTTCCCTCGCTCACCTCAGGCGACGCTCTCGTCCCCGGCGATCGGAACGACGCGGTGGCGGCGCTTGGCGGCGGTCAGCACGAGATAGAGCCCGACGGCGATCATCGGCAGCGTCAGGACCTGGCCCATATGAATGACATTGTCGAAGAAGCCGCCGACGAACTGCGAATCGGGCTCGCGGAAGAATTCGACGGTGAAGCGCGACAGGCCGTAACCGAGCAGGAACAGGCCGACGAGCTTGCCCGGGTCGTAACGCGCCTTGGTGCGCCAGAAGAAGAACCACAGCAGCGCGAACAGCACGATGCCTTCGAGACCGGCCTCGTACAGCTGGCTGGGGTGGCGTGCGACGTCCTCGCCGGTGCGCGGAAAAACGATCGCCCAGGGCAGATTGCTCTTCTTGCCCCACAATTCGCCGTTCACGAAATTGGCCAGCCGGCCGAAGAACAGCCCGAACGGCACGCAGCAGGCGAGATAATCGTGGATCCGCAGCCAGTCGAGCTTCTGCTGGCGCGCGAACAGGATGATGCCGATCGACGTGCCGATCATGCCGCCATGGAACGACATGCCGCCGTCCCACAGCCGTAGAACGCTGAGTGGATTGAGCAGCATGCTCGGGGCGTAGAACAACACATAGCCGATCCGCCCGCCAAGGATGATGCCGAGCGTGGCGTAGAACACCAGGTCGTCGGCGTGGCGGCGTGCCATCGGTGCGCCCGGCTGGCTGAGCAGCTTGATCAGATACCACCAGCCGACGACGATGCCGCTGATATAGGCGATCGAATACCATTTGATGTCGAATTCATGCCCGAACAGCCTGATCGGGATCGCCACCGGGTTGAGCGGCAGGTCGGCGAAATGGATGTGCGACTGGGCTGCGGCGAGCGCGGTAAGGATCAAGGCTTTTCCCCGAGAGTTCGCGCCTCCATAAAGGCGCCAGGCGACAAGACCAAGAGGGAGAGCATATGCGCACCGAACTGGACCGGCGGATGGACGAGAGCATGGCCGCGCTCACCGGCGCAGGCGGGCCGCTCGCACTTGGGTCGGTCGATATCGGCGGCACAATGATGCCGATGATCGCCACCGTGCCGGCGTCGTTGCCGGGCTATTTCGCGCATTACGCGGCCGAGCATCACGACAAGACCTTCCTCGTTTCGGGCGAGGAGCGGCTGAGTTTCGCGAACGTTTATGCCGAGGCCGAGCGGGTCGCGCGCGCGCTGGTCGCGGCGCACGGCGTGCAAAAGGGCGATCGCATCGGTATCGCGATGCGCAACTCGCCGTCATGGATCGCGCTCTACATGGGCATCATCATGGCGGGCGGCATTGCCACCCTGCTCAACGGCTGGTGGCAGTCGGGCGAGCTTGCCGCAGCGATTGCCGATGTCGATTGCGCGTTGGTCTTCGCCGACCCGCCGCGTGCCAAGCGCCTTGGCGAGATTCACGATCTCGGCGCGACGGTGATCGCGATCGACGACACGCCCCCGCTCGCCATCGCGCTTGCCGAGCTTACGGCGCACGAAAGCGCCACGACCGCGTTGCCGGTGCTGACCGGGGATGACGATGCGACCATCCTGTTCACCTCGGGCTCTACCGGCCAGTCCAAGGGCGCGATCAGCGATCACCGCGCGGTGGTGCAGGCGGTGTACAACTACCTTGCCCAGGCGCTGGTCGCGCTCGGCATCGCCACCGTCGATGGCGAGGCGACCGACATGCAGCCGGCGACCTTGCTCAACGTGCCGCTGTTCCACGTCACCGGCGAAGTCCCGGTGTTCCTGCAGAGCTTCGCCATGGGTCGCAAGCTGGTGCTGATGCCGAAATGGGATGCAGAAACGGCGATGCGGCTGATCGAGGCCGAGAAGGTGACCTATTTCGTCGGTGTGCCGCTGATGAGCTTCGAGATCCTCACCCACCCCAATCGCCATAAATACGACATGTCGACCGTCGCCGATTTCGCCGCCGGCGGCGCACCGCGCCCGGTCGAGCATGTGCGGCGGATCGATGCCGAGATGGGCGGCGGTGCGCCGCTGGTCGGTTACGGCCTGACCGAGACCAACGGCATCGGCTGCAGCAATTGGCGCAGCAACTATCTCGCCAAGCCGAGCTCGACCGGCCGGCCGCAGGCGCCGCTGGTCGATCTCGCTATCCTCGACGACCTTGGCCGGCCGGTGGCACAAGGATCGCGCGGCGAGATCGCGATCCGTTCGGTATGCAATTTCCGCGAATATTGGGGTCGCGCGCAGGCGACGCGCGATGCGTTCACCGCCGATCGCTACTTTCTCACCGGCGATGTCGGTTATCTCGACGAAGACGGCTATCTGTTCATCGTCGATCGCAAGAAGGACATCATCATCCGCGGCGGCGAGAATATCTCCTGCCAGGAAGTCGAGGCCGCGATCTACGAGCATCCCGCGATCGCCGAGGCCGCGGTGTTCGGTCTGCCCGACGAGCGTTTCGGCGAGGTGCCGGGGGCGGTCGTCCTGCTCCGCGAGGGCGAGACGATAACGTCCGAGGATCTGTGCGGCTTCCTGTTCGCCAACATCGCCGCGTTCAAGGTGCCGCAGCGGATCTGGATCGCCGACGCGCCCTTGCCGCGGCTCGGCACCGAGAAGATCGACAAGGTGACGCTGCGCACAACCTATCGCGCGCTGGCCTGATTCGTCGGCATCGGCGGAATTGGCCCATCGGGAGGATTGGTGTTTCGCGTGTCTCGCGATAGAGCAGCCACGATGGCGGTGCGCGATGTCCTGGACAAGATCGACCGGCGCACGCTGCTGATCGGCGGGGGCGTGGGGGCCGGGTTGATCGTCGCGCTCGCGGTGTGGCCGCGCAGCTATACCCCCAATCTCACCGCCGCCAAGGGCGAGACGCTGTTCGGTGCCTGGCTCAAAATCGGCGAGGATGGCCATGTCACCGTCGCCGTGCCGCAGGCCGAACATGGTCAGGGCGTCTATACCACGCTGCCGCAGATCGTCGCGGACGAACTCGGCGCGGACTGGCGCACCGTCGCGGTCGAGGCGGCGCCGCTCAACCCGCTTTATGCCAACAAGCTTGGCGCCGGAGAATTGTTCGAGGGCGTGTTCGATCGCCTGCCGGCGCCACTGCGCGACGCGCACGTCACGCGCAGCGGGCTGATGCTGACCGCCGCGTCGAGTTCGGTGCGCGCGTTCGAGGACGATCTACGCCAGGCCGGTGCCGCAGCGCGCGTGCTGCTGTGCAAGGCAGCGGCGAAGCGTTGGGGCGTCGACTGGCAGGCATGCGGGACCGCGGCCGGCTTCGTCGTCCATGGCAAGGACCGGCTGCGCTTCGGCGAACTGGCGGCCGAGGCCGCGCGCCACAGCCCACCCAGCCCCGTGCCGCTGCGCGGCGCCGACCCCGCGCGGCTCTACGGCCAGTCGCTGCCGCGGCTCGACACGCCGTCAAAGGTCAACGGCGCAGCGAACTTCGCCGGCGACGTGCGCTTGCCGGGCATGGTGTTCGTCAGCATCCGCCAGGCACCGATCGGCAACACGCAGCTGACCCAGGTCGATCGCGCGGCGGCAGCAAAGGTCCGCGGCATGGTTGGCGTGGTGACGACCGACAAATGGGTTGCCGCGGCAGCGAACAATTGGTGGGCGGCGAACAAGGCGCTCGATGCGCTCGCGCCGACCTTTCGGCTGCGCGGCGCGCTGATCGGCACCGAATCGATCGCGCAGGCCTTGAGCGCCGCGCTCGACGGGCCCGGCGAGCGCATGGCGGCGGTCGGCGACCTGGCGGCGGCGTTCAAGGGCGCGCGGCTGGTGACGGCCGAATATCGCGTCGGCGTCGCGGCGCATGCCGCGATCGAGACGATGAGCGCCGCCGCGCGACTCGAGGATGGGCGGCTCGAACTGTGGCTGCCGACGCAGGCGCCTGGGCTCGCGCGCGCGGCGGCGGCGGCGGCGATCGGCCTGTCCGAGAGTGACGTGACCGTCTACCCGATGCTGATCGGCGGCTCGTTCGGCGCCAATCTCGAACATCGCGCCGCCGAACAGGCCGCGCTGATCGCGCGCGAACTGGGCCGGCCGGTATCGCTCGTCTGGTCGCGCGCCGAGGACATCATGCACGATCGCTTTCGCCCGCCGGCGATGGCGCGGATGGCGGCGCGGCTCGGCCCCAACGGCCAGATTCTCGGCTGGCTGGCCAAGATTGCCGCGCCTTCGACCGGGCGCGAGTTGGCGGCGCGGCTGATGGCGCACGACCGCGCAACCGGCGCCGCGCTGGCGATCGACGGCCTGGGCGACGGCTATGCCGTGGCCGGGGCGACGCCCTTCTATCGCATGCCGGCCTATGCCATCGACCATCATCCGGTCGATATCGGCGTGCCGACGGGGCATTGGCGCGGCGGGGCGCACAGCTACACCGCCTTCTTCACCGAATGCTTTCTCGACGAACTGGCGCATGTCGCCGGGACCGAGCCGTTGTCGTTCCGCATCGGCATGCTCGGCGGCGATGCGCGGCTGGCGCGCTGCCTGTCGACCGCCGCGTCGCTCGGCGGCTGGGAGGGCGGGGTGCAGAATAGCGGCCAAGGCATCGCCTGCCACAGCTTTCGCGGCAGCCGCATCGCGGTGCTGGCGGAGGCGCATATCGGCGAGGGCCAGGCGATCAGCGTCGACCGCATCGTCGCGGCGGTCGATTGCGGGCGACAGGTCAATCCCGACATCGTCAAGCAGCAGATCGAGGGCGGGCTGATCTTCGGCATGGCGGCGGCATCGGGCGCGAGCACCGGCTTCACCGAGAATATCGCCGATGCGCGCGGCTTCCACGCGCTCGGCCTGCCGCGCCTGTCCGACACCCCCGACATCATCGTCGAGATGATTCGCAGCGAGGCCGATCCCGGCGGCGCCAGCGAACTCGGCGTGCCGGCGATCGCGCCGGCCATCGCCAATGCGCTGCAGGCCTCGACCGGCTTTCGCATGCGCACCCTCCCCCTTGTTCCGGGCGAAGTATGACCCTGCCTCCTGATCATCCCCCGGTCGCGCCGCCGCGCATCGGCGTCCTGCTCGTCAATCTCGGCACGCCCGACGGGCCGGATACCGCGTCGGTCAAACGCTATCTCGGCGAGTTTCTGTCCGATCGCCGCGTCGTCGAGCTGCCGCCGCTGTTGTGGCAGATCATCTTGCGCGGCTTCATCCTCAACACCCGGCCGCGCAAGTCGGCGCACGCCTATAGTCAGGTGTGGCGCGACGACGGCTCGCCGCTCGCCGCCTTCACGCGGCTGCAATCGGCCGCGCTGGCCGGCGCCTTTGGCGACGGGGTGATGGTCGACTGGGCGATGCGTTATGGCCGGCCTTCGATCGGCGACCGGATCGCGGCGATGAAGGCCGCCGGGTGCGAGCGCATCCTGTTCGCCCCGCTCTACCCGCAATATTGCGGCGCGACGACCGCCACCGCCAACGACAAGGCGTTCGAAACGCTCGCCGCGATGCGCTGGCAACCGGCGCTACGCACGCTGCCGCCCTATCATGACGACCCGCACTATATCGACGCGCTCAGGCAGTCGGTCGAGCTCGCCCTTGCCGGGCTCGATTTCGAACCCGAAGCGATCATGACCAGCTTTCACGGCATGCCGTTACGCACGCTCGAACTGGGCGATCCCTATCATTGTCATTGCCGCAAGACCGCGCGCCTGCTCGCCGAGGCACTGGGGCGCGAGGTCATCGTCACCTTCCAGTCGCGCTTCGGTCGCGCCAAATGGCTCGAGCCGGCGACCGACGACGTGCTGATGGCGCTGCCCGGCCAGGGGACGAAGCGCGTCGCGGTGATCGCGCCGGGCTTCTCGGTCGACTGCCTCGAAACGCTGGAGGAGCTGGCGATTCGCGGCAAGGAACAGTTCGTCGCAGCCGGCGGTACCGATTTCGCCTATATCCCCTGCCTCAACGACAGTCCGATCGGCATTGCAATGTTGCGGAAATTGATCGGCCGGGAGCTTGAAGGCTGGACCCGCACCGCCTAGCCTCGCGCGAAACGAGGAGAGGCGAATATGGCACGAGTGGCGATCGTAACCGGCGGTACACGCGGGATCGGCGAGGCGATCAGCCTGGCATTGCAGGAGGCGGGGATGACGGTCGCCGCCAGCTATGCCGGCAATGACGAGCGCGCGCGGGAGTTTACCGAGCGCACCGGCATCAAGGCCTATAAGTGGGACGTCGCCGACTATGACGCCTGCCAGGAAGGCGTGGCGCGGGTCGTCGCCGATCTCGGCCCGATCGATGTGCTGGTCAACAATGCCGGCATCACCCGCGACGGCACGATCATGAAGCTGACCTATCAGGCGTGGAAAGAGGTGATCGACACCAATCTCGGCGGCTGCTTCAACATGGCCAAGGCGGTGTTCCCCGGCATGCGCGACCGCAAATGGGGCCGGATCGTCAATATCGGCTCGATCAACGGGCAGGCCGGGCAATATGGCCAGGTCAATTATGCCGCCGCGAAATCGGGTATCCATGGCTTCACCAAGGCGCTGGCGCAGGAAGGCGCGCGCGCCGGGGTGACGGTCAATGCGATCGCGCCGGGTTATATCGACACCGATATGGTCGCCGCGGTGCCGGCCGACGTGCTGGAGAAGATCGTCGCCAAGATTCCGGTCGGCCGGCTCGGCCAAGCAAGCGAGATCGCGCGCGGTGTGGCTTTCCTCTGCTCGGACGATGGGGGTTTCGTTACCGGATCGACGCTAAGCATCAATGGTGGGCAGCATATGTACTGACGGGCGCAGGCGCGGCTACGACCGCGCCGATGCGCGCAAGCGCAGCGCCCGGCACGGCCGGCGGACGGGCACAGCCCGATCCGGCCGACGGCGGCGGCTTCGCCGTCGCCCCCCTTCCTTCTTTCTTTTGTTCTACCCTCTCGAACCCCATCCCGCGCCGGCGGCAAAGCCGCCGTCGGCCAGGTTGCTGCGCACCCGCCGGCCGGTCGTGGCGCTGCGCATTCGCGCATCGGCGGGTAGCTGGCGCTACCCGCCTGCGTCACGACAAAGGGCCGGCCCCCTTACGGAGACCGACCCTCGCCCTCGATACGCTACGCGAGGGAACTCTCTAACCTGACGGCGCCGTCGGACCGGTCGGCGAGCCGACCCGCCGGCCGTGCCGGGCGCTGCGCTTGCGCGCACCGGTGGCTAGCCCGCGGCTAGCCACCTGCACCCGTTATCGCCGGCAATAATCCGGCCGATCCGAACGCTCGATCGCGCGGCCGGCAAGCGCACCGGCACCGGCGCCGAGCACCGCACCGAGCGTGCGGTCGCCGCGACCGGCAATCGAATTGCCGAGCAGGCCGCCGGCAATCGCGCCGATGATCGTGCCCGTGTCGCCCTTGCGGCACTGATCGCGATAACGGTTGCGGTTATAGCCATTATAGCCGCGCTGATCGTAATAACCGCGCTGGTCGTAACCGCGCTGGTCATAGCCGCCGCGATAACCGCCCTGATAGGGATCGCCGTAACGATCCTCGTAACCGCGGTCATAATGGCGGCCATAGCTCTGCGCCGCGGCCGGCGTAGCGGGGATCAGGGCGGTGGCGCCCATCGCGAGCGCGGCCCCGGCGAGCGAAAGTTTCTTGAACATCTTCAGTCTCCCAGTGGTCGGCGAAAATCCGACTCGGTGGCGTCATTGCCATCGACGATGCTGCTTCTGCCCGAGTCGCGTTGAGCGCGTCCTGAATGGGGTCGTTAGCCGCCGTTCAGAAATCACCACCCCCATTGCGCGGCGGCGCGGCGTCCCGCAGGGCGAACGCGATGCGTATCTTCTGGTCGATCCTGCTGGTTCTGGTCTTCGTGCCGCAATGGGCGGGCGAGCCGCAGCTGCCCCTGCTCGGCGACGACCGACGAATCGACACCGTGCCAGTAAGCCTCGATCCCGCGCATCCGGCGCTGCGCCGCGTCGGCGAGCTGTTGTGGCTCGGCGGCATCGAGCTGCGCGGGCGCGGCGAGGCCTTTGGCGGCTTTTCGTCGCTGCACATCGACCATGGGCGCTTCACCCTGCTCAGCGACGGCGGCAACATCGTCTCGTTCCGGCTCGGCCGTCACAATATCGCCGAACAGGTTCGCTTTGCCGAGCTTCCCGACGGCCCCGGCACCGGCTGGGTGAAATATGACCGCGACAGCGAAGCAATGGCGGTCGATCCGCGCACCGGGCAGATCTGGGTCGGGTTCGAGCGCGCCAACGAAATCTGGCGTTACGCGCCGGGCTTCGCGCGCGCCGAGGCGCATGCCGCACCGCCGGCGATGGACGACTGGGCGGTCAATACCGGCGCCGAATCGATGACGCTGCTACCGGGCGGGGGCATGCTGGTGATTGCCGAGCGGGCCGGAGAGAAGGGCCATCGCCATCATCCCGGCATCTTCTTCGCCGGCGACCCGACGCAACATCCCCGATCCGGCTTCCGCTTCGAATTCGTACCGCCGCCCGGGTTCGACCCGAGCGACATGACCGTCCTGCCCGATGGGAGACTGTTGATCCTGACGCGCCGATTCGCGCTGCCGTTCGTCCTTTCGAACAAGCTGGTGGTGGTCGATCGCGCGGCGATTCGGCCAGGCGCGACGGTGCGCGGGCGCGAGATCGCGACGCTGGCGGCGCCGCTGATCCATGACAATTTCGAAGGGGTGGTCGCGACTCGTGAAAACGGCGCGACGATCATCTGGCTGGTGTCCGACGACAACCAGCTCTTCCTGCAACGCAGCCTGCTGCTGAAATTCAGGCTGGCGCCGGAGGCTGTGCCCCCGGCGAACCGAATCAAGCGGCGGTAGCGGTACGCTTCTTGGAGACGTCGCGCTTGAGGCGGCGCGCACGTAGCGACAGCTTGTCGTCGGTCGTCTTGACCAGCCAGTTGTCGAGGCCACCGACATGCTCGACCGAGCGCAGACCGTGCGTCGAGACGCGCAGCTTGACGCTGGTGCCCAGCGCGTCGGAGATCAGCGTGACATTCTGCAGGTTCGGCAGAAACGTCCGCTTGGTCTTGTTGTTGGCGTGGGAAACATTGTTACCCACCAGCCGGCCCTTGCCGGTCAGTTCGCAGATGCGCGACATGATCGTTAAATCCTGATATCGGACCAGCCAAGCCGGTCCCGGAAAGGCCGCGCCGATAACCAGTTCGGGACGGTGCGTCAACCGATTCAACCTTTACCATGCAACCTTAAGCGGGAATCTAGCGTTAATTACGCAAGCGATTCGACTTAACCATCCCGGAGACACCCCATGCGCGCACTTCTCGTTCTGATCGGCCTCGCCGCACTCGTTGTCGCCGGTCTGCTCGCCACCGGCATGATGACGCTCTCGACCTCGCCCGGTTCGCTGCCCAGCCTGCACCTCGAGGGCGGCAAGGCGCCGGCGGTCAAGGCCGACGTCGCGACCATCTCGGTCGGCACCGAGAACAAGTCGATCGAAGTCCCGACGGTGACCACCACCACCAAGTCGATCACCGTTCCGACCGTCACGATGAACAAGCCGGCCGAAACCGGCAACACCGCGCAATAAGTCACGCGGCGCTGATGCCATGTCGCGCTGGCGGAAGCCGGCGCGGCGCGGCATGAGGCGGCGATGTTTCCGATCCCCGCTCCGATGCGCGCCGCGCTCGACGCCGCGGCGCAGGCCGCCGGCCAGGGCGAGGTCCCGGTCGGTGCCGTCGTCGTCCGCGATGGCGTCGTCATCGCCACGGCGGCAAATGCGCCGCGCATCTCGCACGACCCAACCGCCCATGCCGAGATGCTCGCGCTGCGCGCGGCCGCGGCCACGCTCGGGGTCGAGCGACTCGACGATTGCGACCTGTGGGTGACGCTTGAGCCATGCGCGATGTGCGCCGGCGCAATCGCTCATGCCCGGATCGCCCGTCTCTATTATGGCGCCAGCGACCCCAAGGGCGGCGCGGTCGAGCACGGCCCGCTGCTCTTCTCGCAGCCCACCGTGCATCACCGCCCGGAAATCTATGCCGGCATCGGCGAGGGCGAATCGGCCGCGCTGCTCAGGGATTTCTTCGCCGCGCGGCGCTGAGCCTCAATCGACCAAAGCGTCGATCGCCTCGGCAAGATCGACGTCGCGCTGCGACAGTCCGCCGGCATCGTGCGTGGTGAGCAGGATATCGACGCGGTTCCACACATTCGACCATTCGGGATGATGATCGGCCTTTTCGGCGAGCAGCGCGACGCGCGTCATGAAGGCGAAGGCGGCGCTGAAATCGGGAAAGGCGAAGCTGCGCGTGATCGCGTCGCGCGCCTCGTCGAAATCCCATTCGTCGAGCGCATCGAGCGCCTCGGCGCGGGCTTCGTCGTCCAGTTGTGCGATGTCCATGTCCGGGTCCCTGTCGCTGTCACGGCCGTTGCCGTGCCGCCATTTGAACCCTAGGCATAGCCGATGCCCTGCAACGATCAATCCGGCCCGCTGACCGCGCCCGACGCCGCGACGATCGAGGTCTATGCCCGCGCCGCGCTCGCCGCGCTGCCCGAGCCCTTCGCGCAGCATCTCGGCGATGTCGTGCTGCTGATCGAGGAGTTCGCCGACGAGGAAACGCTCGCCGCGCTCGGCATCGAGGATCCGTTCGAGCTTTCGGGGCTCTATCATGGTCGGCCGCTCGGCGAGAAATCCTCGCTCGATTCGGGGACACTGCCCGACCGCATCCATCTCTATCGTCGCGCGATCCTCGACGAATGGATCGACACCGGCGTCGCGCTCGATGCGCTGGTGACGCATGTGCTGGTGCACGAGGTCGGGCATCATTTCGGCCTGTCCGACGACGACATGCACGCGCTCGAAGATTCGGTGAAAGATTGAGCGCGTTGCTGGCGTTCCATGACGTGCGTTGCGTCCGCGGCGGTCGGCTGCTGTTCGAGGGATTGTCCTTCGCGCTCGCCGCCGGCGAGGCGGCGCTGGTCAGCGGGCCCAATGGCGTCGGCAAGTCGAGCCTGATCCGCGTCGCCGCCGGGCTGCTGGCGCCGGCGCATGGCACGGTCGAAGGGCCCGAAACGCGCGCCCTGATGGCCGAGGCGCTGGCGCTCGATCCGGCCCGGCCGCTTGCCGAAGCGCTGCTGTTCTGGGCGAAGCTCGACGACAAAGCCGATCCGCCACGCCGCGTCGCCGGGGCGCTCGCCGCGACCGCGCTCGCACCGCTTGCCGAGGTCCCTGTGCGGCTGCTCTCGACCGGGCAGCGGCGTCGCGCGGCGCTCGCCCGCGTGGTGGCGAGCGAGGCGCCGGTATGGCTGCTCGACGAGCCTGCCAACGGCCTCGACACAACCAGCGTTGCCGCACTGACCGCGCTGATCGCGCGCCACCGCGCCGGGGGCGGCGTGGCGCTGGTCGCGACGCACCTCGCGCTCGACTTGCCCGATGCGCAGGTCATCGCCCTGGGGACGGCGGCATGACCGGCCTCGCCACGCTGGTCGCGCGCGACCTCGGCCGCGCCTGGGCGGGCGGCGGCGCGGTCTATCCGATCGCCTTCTTCCTGCTCGTCGCGATCCTGTTCCCCTTCGCGGTCGGCCCCGACACGGTGCTGCTCGCGCGGATCGGTGGCGGCGTGATCTGGGCGGCCGCCTTGCTCGCAGCGTTGATGCCGGTCGAGCGGCTGATAGGCCCCGATGCCGACAGCGGCGTGCTCGACCAGTTGGCGACGCGCGGTGTGGCGTTGAGCGGCGTCGCGGCGGCGAAGATCGTCGCGCACTGGCTCACCTTCGGCCCGCCACTGATGCTCGCCGCAGTGCTCGCGGCGGGGTTGCTCGATCTGCCGGCGGCGACGCTGTGGCGCGTCGAACTTGGGCTGCTGCTCGGCACACCCGGTCTGGCGGCGCTGGCGGTGGCGACATCGGCGCTGGTCGCCGGCCTGCGCGGTGCGAGCGCGGTGGCGGGGCTGGTGATGCTGCCACTGGCGGTGCCGCTACTGATTTTCGGCGCCGGCTCGATCGACGGCGGCGTAGGCGCGCTCAAGCTGCTCGCCGCGGTCAGTCTGTTGCTGGTCGCCGGCGCGCCGTTCGTCGCCGGCGCGGCGATGCGCGTGGGGATGGAATAGCGGATACAAAGCCGCGCAGCGTGCCAGGAAGCGGTAAAATTGGTTCGCGCGGAGGCGCGGAGGCGCGGAGATGTCGTGTACGCGGCGAGGTATCGCGCGAAATACTGGTGCGTGATTGCGTTGCCACAAGAGCAGCATCTCCGCCGACGCGGACCGACTGCCGCGAGCGCAACATCTCCGCGCCTCCGCGCCTCCGCGCGAACAAATCTCTTCTGTTTAAACCTAACCGCGCCTCGGCGCCGCGCTGACCAGTAGCTTGTCGATCTTACGCCCGTCGAGATCGACCACCTCGAAGCGCCAGCCCTGTTCGACGAAGCTCTCTCCCTCGCCCGGCAGATGGCGAAACGCGGCCAGCGCCAGCCCTGCGACGGTCGCGTAATCACGGTCCTCGGGCAGGTCGATGCCGATGCGCTCGGCGAGCAGGTCGGCGGCCATGGTGCCGGCGACGAGCAGCGAGCCGTCGTCGCGCTCGACCACCGACGGTTCGTCGTCGGGATCGGCGTCGGAGACGAACTCGCCGGCGATCGCGGCGAGCAGGTCGGCGGGCGTGACGATGCCCTCGAAATGGCCGTACTCGTCATGGATCAACGCGATCGGCACCTCGGCCTGGCGCAGCGCATTGAGCGCGTCCATCGCGTCGATCTGGTCGATCACCACCGGCGCCTGGCGCATCAGCTTGCGCAGGTCGAGGCTCTCGCCGCGCACCAGCGCGGTGGCGATGTCGCGCGCCTGCACCACGCCGACTACGGCATCGACCGATCCTTCGGCGACCAGCAGCCGGCTGTGCCCGCAATCGCGCAGCGCCGCGCGCACCCCGGCATCGTCGAGC
Organism: Parasphingomonas halimpatiens; assembly: GCF_036663795.1. Classification (NCBI taxonomy): domain Bacteria; kingdom Pseudomonadati; phylum Pseudomonadota; class Alphaproteobacteria; order Sphingomonadales; family Sphingomonadaceae; genus Parasphingomonas; species Parasphingomonas halimpatiens. The sequence goes on along the minus strand of NZ_JAXOJP010000007.1, from coordinate 6,783 downwards.
GCGACGTCGATCCATTCGATCTCGGTACGCGGCGTCATCACCTCGCGCACCGGCCGGTCGGCCAGCCGCACCACGCCCGAGATGATCGAGCGCTCATGCTCCTCGATCACACCCGATTTCGACGCCTCGGCGACGATCAGGTGAAGTTCCTCGGCGGTGACATGCTCCTCGGTTTCGCGCTGCAGCCGCATCAGGCGGAACAGCAGGCCACTCGACGAATCGAGCAGCCACACCAGCGGCGCGGTGATCCAGGCCAACCCGGCGACCGACGGTGCCATGATCGCGGCCAGCGGCTCGGGCGCGCGCAGGGCGATCTGCTTGGGTACCAACTCACCGATCACCAGCGACGCGTAGGTGGTGAGCCCGATGACGATGACGAAGCCCAAAGTCTCGGTCGTCTCGTGCGACAGGCCGAGCCACGCGAGCCGCGCGGCCATTGGCTCGCCGAGGCTCGCGCCCGAATAGGCGCCGGCAATGATGCCGATCAGCGTGATGCCGATCTGCGTCGTCGACAGGATCTTGCCGGGGTCGGCGGCCAGCGCCAGCGCGGTGCGCGCGCCGCGCTTCTTGGCCCGCGCCATCGCCTCGAGCCGCGGCTTGCGCGACGAGACGATCGCCAGTTCGGACATCGCAAAGACCCCGTTGAGCAGGATCATCGCGAGGAGGATGACGACGTCGATCCAGGGGAAGGGGGGGAGTGGCATGGCGCTGCCCTACCTTTGACGCGAATCGGGCGCGCGGGCAACCGCCCGATCCTCGGCCTTGATGAAATCGACAAAGGCACGCAGCGGTGCCGGCAGGTGGCGGCGGCCGGGATAATAGAGAAACGGGCCGGAAAATTCCTCCCACCAGTCTTCCAGCACCGGGACGAGCGCGCCGCTGTCGAAATGCGGTTGCAGCCAGCCCTCGAACAGATGGACGATCCCGAGGCCACCGATCGCGGCGTCGACCGCCAGGTCGACCGCGCCACCGAGCCGCACGACGAGCGGCCCGACAGGATCGATGCGCAGCGCCTCGCCGCCGCGGGCAAATTCCCAGGCCGGCGTCACGCCGCTGGCGAACCCACCGCTGAGACAGGCATGGGTCAGCAGGTCGCGCGGATGCGCCGGGGTGCCGTGCGCCGCAAGATAGGCCGGAGACGCGGCGGTGGCGAAGCGCTGCGTGCGCGGCCCGATCGGCACCGCGATCATGTCCTGTTCGAGCCGCTCGTCATAGCGCACGCCGGCATCGCAACCGGCGGCGAGGATATCGACGAAGCTTTCCTCGACCACCACCTCCATGCGGATGTCGGGATAGGCTTTAAGAAAGGGCGTAACGATCGCCGGCAGGACCAGCCGCGCGACGCTCGCCGGCACATTGAGCCGGAGCGTGCCGCTCGGCCGGTCGCGAAAGGCGTTGACCATGTCGAGCGTCGCCGCGATCTCCCCCATCAGCGGCACCAGGCGCTCGAGCAGCCTCGCCCCCGCCTCGGTCGCCGCAACGCTGCGCGTCGTGCGATTGAACAGCCTGACGCCGAGACGCCCTTCCAGCCGCCGGATCGCTTCGCTCATGCTCGAGGCGGAGCTTCCCGCGACGCGTGCCGCATCGCGAAAGCCACCCGCCTGCGCGACCGCAACAAAGGCGGAGAGGTCATCAAGTTCGAGCTTCATTGTTCGAAATACCGTACAGTTCGTGCATATTCATAGCTATTATCGCGCGTCACGACCATGCCCATATCCGGCCGATCATCGACAGGAGACGATCATGAGCGATATATCGACCGCCGGCAGCTTCATGCTCGGCGACCGCCGCGTGAACCGCATGGGCTATGGCGCGATGCAGCTCGCCGGCCCGGGTGTGTTCGGCCCGCCGCGCGACCACGCCTCCGCGCTCGCCGTGTTGCGCGACGCCGTCGCTGCGGGCGTGAACCATATCGACACCAGCGACTTCTACGGCCCGCACGTCACCAACCAGCTGATCCGCGAAGCCTTGCACCCCTATCCCGAGGGGCTGACGATCGTGACCAAGGTCGGCGCGCGGCGCGATGCCGATGCGTCATGGCTCCCCGCGCTGGCGCCGGACGAACTGGTCGCCGCGGTGCACGACAATCGCCGCAATCTCGGCGTCGAGACGCTCGACCTGGTCAATTTGCGCGTCGGGGCGGTGGAGCGGCCTGACGAGGGCTCGATCGCGCCGCAATTCGCCGCGCTTGCCGACCTTCAGCGAGCGGGGCTGATCCGCCATCTCGGCGTCAGCAACGTGACGGCGCGCCAGATCGAAGAAGCGCGCGGCATCGCCGATGTGGTCTGCGTCCAGAACCACTATAATCTGGTGCACCGCGCCGATGACGCGCTGATCGACGATCTCGCGGCGAAGGGCATTGCCTATGTCCCGTTCTTCCCGCTCGGCGGCTTCGCCCCACTGCAATCGGCGGCCCTGTCCGACGTTGCCGGGCGACTGGGCGCGACGCCGATGCAGGTGGCACTCGCCTGGCTGCTGCAGCGCGCGCCGAATATCCTGCTGATCCCCGGCACGTCCTCGCCCACGCACCTGCGCGAAAACCTCGCCGCGGCAGAACTGGTGCTGTCGGACGATGTGGTCGCCGAGCTGAACGCGATCGGTGCGTAAACCCTTCTCCCGGTGGGAGAAGGTGGCGCGAAGCGCCGGATGAGGGCAGGGGCGAAAGCAAACGGCGCCCGCCTGCCCTCACCCTTCCGCCGCTGCGCGGCTCCCTCCCTCTCCCAAATGGGAGAGGGATTGGATTACCCCTCGCCCACCAGCCCGCCGCGCATCATCTTGCGCAGCTTGCCGGGCATCCAGCGCGCGGCGAAGGCCATGCGATGCGCGGTCTTGCCGACATAGGTGTGGACCTTGTCGCCATGCACCGCCGCCCAGGCCGCTTCGGCGACGGCTTCGACCGGCGTCAGTTCGAGGCCGGCGTCGGTCACCGTGTCGCGGATCGAGCGGTTGCTCTGCCCGGCGCTCGAATCGAGCAGCGGCGTCGCAATGAAGCTCGGCATCAGGTCGCGGACCTTGATCCCGTCGGACGCCCATTCGCCGTCGAGCCCCTCGCTGATCGCGCGCACGCCGAACTTGGTCGCCGAATAGGGCACCAGGCCCGCCGAGCCGTAGATCCCCGATGCCGAGGCGGTGTTGAGCAGGCACGATCCCCGCGTCCGCGCGAGATAGGCATGGCCGATCCGCGCGCCGTTGAGCACGCCGACGAGGTTGATCGCCACCGTGCGGTCGATATCCTCGAAGCTCATCGTCGCGAGCGGCCCGCCCGTGCCGATGCCGGCATTGTTGAACAGCACGTCGAGCCGTCCGCCGCTCGCCCTGGTGAAGGCGTCGAGGCTCGCGACCCACGCCTCGCGGTCGCGCACGTCCATGAAATAGGTTTCGACCATGCCGGCGGGCAGCGACGCGGCGGTCTCGGCGAGGCCCGCCTTGTTGACGTCGGCCAGTCCGACGCGCCAGCCGCGCGCCGCGAACAGGCGCGCTGTTGCCTGGCCGATGCCCGACCCGCCACCGGTGATGAAGATCGCTTTCGGCTCGCTCATGCCCTGTCCCCTGTTCCTGTTTGACCCTGTGCCTATCGTCCCGCACAAGCAAAGGCGATGGCAGATTTGCGCGCCAAGGGTCCCTCGATCGTCTTTGCCGGCGTCAGCAAGCGCTATCCCGGCGGCACGGTCGCGGTCGACAATGTCTCGCTCGAGATCGCGCCGGGCAGCTTCGTCGCGCTGGTCGGCAGCTCGGGCTCGGGCAAGTCGACGCTGCTCAAGACCGTCAACCGGCTGATCGCGCCCAGCGCGGGGAGCGTCGCGATCGGCGGCGAGGATGTCGGCGCGGTGCCGCCACCCGAACTGCGCCGCCGCATCGGTTATGTCTTCCAGAATGTCGGGCTGTTCCCGCACATGACCGTCGCGGAGAACATCGCCATCGGCCTGCGCCTCGCCGGCGTGAAGGAGCGCGGCGCGCGCGTCACCGAACTGCTCGCGCTGGTCGATCTGCCCGCCGAGGTCGCCGCGCGCATGCCCGATGCGCTGTCGGGCGGGCAACGCCAGCGCGTCGGCGTCGCACGGGCGCTCGCCACCGCGCCGGGGCTGATGCTGATGGACGAGCCCTTTGGCGCGCTCGATCCGGTCACCCGCGACCAGCTCGGCACCGCGATCCGCGCGCTGCACGATCGGTTCGGCCTGACGACGCTGATGGTGACGCACGACATGGCCGAGGCACTGATCCTCGCCGACCGCGTGCTGGTGATGAGCAACGGCCGCATCGTCGCCGATGCCACGCCCGCGGAGCTGCTCGCCGGCAAGGGCGGCCCCGAAGCCGATGCGCTCGTTGCCGTGCCGCGCGCACAGGCGGCGAAGCTCCACGCGCTGGGGGCGGGGGCGTGAGGGCGCACACTTCATACCTCCCCGGCACGGAGTGTCGGGTTGGATTGCTCCCAGCAATCCAAGATCGCGCCGGGGGCGCGATCGACCCGACACTGGGGACCGCGCGCTTCTTCAGCGCGTGGTGGAGGGGGCGGGCCCCGGGCGCAACAAATACCTCCCCGGCACGGGGAGGGGGACCAGCGAAGCTGGTGGAGGGGCTGGTCGGGAGTGACCGAGCCCCAGACATTTACCGCGCGGTCGCCCAGCGGTGGCGATCGAGAAAGAGATATCCGAAGGCGCGATCTCACCCGACCAGCCCCTCCACCGCGCTGCGCGCGGTCCCCCTCCCCGTACCGGGGAGGTATGAGGTATCGCGGTCGGCACAACCATGACCGCCTTCCTCGAAGCCATGACCCGCGTGCCCGATCTGCTCGCCGCGCATCTGCTGCTCGCCGCCTCGGCGCTGTTGCTCGGCATCGCGATCAGCCTGCCGCTGGCGGTCCTTTCAGCGCGCCAACCCACGGTGGCACGCGTCGCGCTGGGCTTCGCCAGCCTCGTCCAGACGATTCCCTCGCTCGCATTGCTCGCGCTGTTCTACCCGCTGCTGCTGTCGCTCTCGGCTTTGGTCGGCGGCGGCATCCCGGCGCTCGGCTTCCTGCCCGCGCTGCTCGCCCTCACGCTCTACGCACTGCTGCCGATCCTGCGGAACGGCGTGGCCGGGCTCGCCGGGATCGACCCGGCGGTGCTGGAGGCGGCCGACGGCGTCGGCATGACGCCGTGGCAGAAGCTCCGGCTGGTCGAGGCGCCGCTCGTCGCGCCGGTGCTGATGGCCGGCATCCGCACCGCCGCGGTATGGACGATCGGCGCGGCGACACTCTCGACCACGGTCGGCCAGCCGAGCCTTGGCGACATCATCTTCGCCGGTTTGCAGACGCAGAACTGGGCGCTGGTGCTCGCCGGTTGCGTCAGCGCGGCGGGGCTGGCGCTGGCGGTCGACGCGCTGCTCGGCGCCGTCGAATATGGCATCCGCCATCGCAGGCGCATGCCGGTCATCGCGGCGAGCATCACGCTGCTCGTCGGCGTGGCGCTCGCGCTGGTCCCGCTATGGCCGCGCGGTGGCCCCGAGATCACGATCGGCGCCAAGGACTTCTCCGAGCAATTCATCCTGTCGCGGCTGATCGGCCACCGGCTCGAGCGCGAGGGTTACCGTGTGCGCTACCGCGAGGGACTCGGCTCGGCGGTGCAGTTCGGCGCATTGACCAGCAGCGCGGTCGATATCTCGATCGATTATTCGGGCACGATCTGGACCAACCAGATGCGCCGCACCGACACCCCCGATGCGGCGACGATGCTGACCGAGATCGGTCGCTGGGGCGAACGCCAGCACCATATTCGGCTGATCGGCGCGCTCGGTTTCGAAAATGCCTATGCCTTTGCGATGCGCGGCGACGTCGCCCGCGCGCACGGCGTGGCCTCGCTCGACGATCTCGTCGGCGCCGCGCCGCAACTGCATTTCGGCGCAGATCTCGAATTCCTCGAGCGCCCCGAATGGGCCGCAATCAAACGCGCCTATCCGATCCGCTTCGCCAGCGCGCACGCCTATAACCCGACCTTCATGTACCGCGCGCTCGACAGCAGGCAGGCCGATGTCATCTCGGCCTTCTCGTCCGACGGCCGCATCGCCGCGCAGCATCTGACGGTCCTCACCGACCCGCGCCACGCCATCCCGCATTACGACGCGATCCTGATGGTCGATCCCAGGCACGCGCAGGACGAAAAGCTGGTCCGCGCGCTGCAATCGCTGGTCGGCCGCATCCCGGTCGAGGCGATGCGCGAGGCCAATTACCGCGTCGACCGCGACACCGACAAGGACAGCCCCGAGGCGGCGGCACGCTGGCTGGAAAGGCGCATCGGGCTTTGAAGGCGGGATGAACCGTCCGGATCACCCACGGGTAACGGTCGCGCCGTCTCATGCCACAGCGTCCGGGAACATCTGACCTGGATCGCCGCACCTCTCCGCGCTTCCCCGGCGGAGTGTTTAGACCGGAGACAAGGTAGACACCTGTTCGGGGACATGGTGGACGGATTTGACGATTTTTTGTCGCAGGTCGACCTGCGACAAAACATGTCGGCGATAGCAGAGATCGAACACGCCATCGGCGTTGGTGGCGCGCAGGGCGAGCTGGCGACCGACAAAGGCTTTCGAGCAGTTGATCTTGCGCCCTTTGAAGCTGAGCCAGGCGTTGTGAAGAACCTTACGGACATGGGCCTGGGGTTCGTAATCGGGCGGCGCGATGGTCTCGGGCATGGCGCGCTGGCTCATCGTGTAGCGGCTGGACGGCGTATCGAGACCGATCCCCTCATGCGGGCGGATGTCGTTGTAGACCTTGCGCCAGCGATCGAAGGCTGTCTGTGCGGTGGCGAG